>JAZUPA010000111.1:0-18586 GCA_045604945.1 Acutalibacteraceae bacterium | reverse complement strand
CTGCCTCTGACTAATTCGCTGATTTGACTCTTGATTACTTCCTCGTTCAGGTGTACAATTTTCTCGGACATGGTTTGTGCTCCTTTCGAATGTTTGTCTCGCAACTTCATTCTACCAGAGCCTGCAAACCATGTCTATTTTTATGCCTTTTTAGAATTTGCGCAATTTATTGTACCTTATCAATTTATTGTACCTTATCCTGCCAGATTCGTTACTATACTTCCTTATTACCAAGTTAAGTTGGCGCAAATAATCTGCTCGCATTGATTTTGGAGAAAATACTTGGATCTTATCTCAAAACTGAAACAGCCAGCTCCAAAAAGCCGGACTGACTTGCACCTTTACTGTTGCAAAACACAAATTGTCATCAATACGCTTGATTTCAGTATCTTCGCCGAATTTATCAAATATAGCGCCAATTAGAGAAGCCTCTAATATGATTGAAACGGTTTTTGTTTCGCCTGCGAACATTCTGAAAGTCTGCTCGGTGTACTCTCCCATATCGCTTTGAGTAATATATTGAAGTGCTGTCTCGCTTATCGTTTCCTCATGTACTTCTACAGAATCCATCCGGTCGATGCGATATGTAACCTTCTTATCGATGTGATTCTCATAGAAACATATAAGGTAGTAATTATCTTCATAATAAACTAAAGATAAAGGTTCGGCTGTATAGCGTTTCTTATCTTGCCTATACATACGATTGCCTTTCTCGTCCAAGTCAAAGTATAAAAAGGATATCTGTTTTCTTTGAGTAACGGATTGCTGCAAATAGTCGACCACATAATATATCGCTTCATTGTTGTGCTTGTGAGTATTAAAGCACAAAGCACAGCAGATGAAGGTCAAATTATTGTGGCTTTACTTGACGATGAGAATGCAACGCTAAAAAGGTACTATCCTCATCTTAATGATGGATATGTAATACTACGTGCAGAAAATGAAGCCTATGAGGATCAGGTTATTGATTTAAAAAAGCATAACCTTGTTATTCAAGGGATCGCAATCAAGGTTATTAAGGATGTGCTCTGACTATTGTATGATGTAAATTAATACGAAATGAGGAATATATGCTATGAGCAAAATTGCGAAAACCACATGGCATCCCATTCAGTTCTACTGTGAAAACTGTAAAATGCTGATTACTGCAAATTTGAGCAAGGGTGGGAGCGTAAGAATAAAATGTTCGCGGTGTGGAGTTACCTACCGAAAACAGATCATTAGTGAAACATATAGTGTAACAGAATCATTTGCACCATATGGACAAACTCTTTTGTGTGTGAATAAGGAACGTATATTATCATAATTATCCTGCATAAGCTGACAAGACGCTTATACAGCACAATAGAATACTCTAACGTAACGACGGGTGGGCAAGGATGAGAAGCCGAATAAGACCTCACTCAGGTCACACGTTAAACTTGTCTTGATTCTTATGTATAACGACGGGTGGGTAGCTGGATGTGAAGCCGCGTAAAACCTATTCCAGGTCCATACATACCAACAATCGCAAAGACCATTGGCGAGGCAGATTACTTTTCCGAGAGAGAAGTATCTGTTTCGCCAATGGTCTTTTTATTATTAGTGTGCAACTGTGCATATTGAACAAAAATGCGCTTAGGGTTTCATTGGAAGTTTGTTTTTAAATGGCCCATTAGGCTGGCCAATTAAGTAATATCATGCATTTGCAAGGGAAAGGAGGTGTGGAATGTGATAACAGCAGAAGAACGACGTCAGCAAATATTAATTACGCTTTCAAATTATCGCGAAGTGAGAATGTCTGTGCTTATGAGAGAGTTTGGCGTGAGTCGAAACACAATAAGGCGAGATATTGAAGTTATATCATGTTCCGCACCGATATTCACAGTGCAAGGTAACGGCGGCGGAATACATGTGGCCGATGGCTGGTACCTCAGCCGCCAGTACCTGACAGAGAAGCAGGAGGCTTTGCTGCATAAATTGTGCGACAACTTGATAGATGACGATTTTGATGTAATGCAAAGCATCCTGCTTTCCTTATCACTCAATAAAACTAGCAAAACCAGAGAATTATTACCCGTTCACAAGAAATAATAAATTTGGAAAGGGGACCAAACGATGGAAAGTACTACTACCTATATCATTAACAATATAGAGTTTGTTGTAAGGCGTTCATTCAAGAATGAGAAATCCGTAAAAGAACTGATAACGGAAGAAATTTCCAGAAAAGAAGAGGTTTACACATTTGATGCTCCGGTATGTTCATGATATACTGCGGACATCTTCGGTGAGCCTGACGCGGAAGGAGGTTCATTTCAATGAGAACAAGTATTATATGTGCTGATGCCTATTATCGCCTTTCCAAGGAAGAAGCAACGAGAGGCGAATCTTCAAGTATAAGCAATCAGCGTGAAATAGTCCGTGCATACTGCAAAGAACGAGGCATAGAGCTGATTGGCGAATTCGTTGACGACGGTTATTCCGGTTCTAATTTTGAACGCCCTGGATTTCAGAGTATGCTGACTCATATAGCAAGCGGAGTGGTCAATATGGTTATTACCAAAGACCTTTCCCGTTTGGGACGAGATATGACCGAGTCCAGTAATTATGCCGAGCGATTCTTTCCTGAGCACGGAATACACTATATAACAATAACAGATGGCTTCGACTCATCACGTAGTAGCCTGCTAGCTCCGTTCCAGTTTGCTATGAACGATGTTTATTTGCGCGATACATCTCGCAAAGTTAAACAGGTTCTTGAACACAAAAGGAAAAAGGGGCAGTATTGTGCGTGTCCTCCATTTGGATATATGAAAGACCCTCGCTGTAAAAATAGGTTGATTCCTGATCCTGAGACAGCGCCCATTGTGAAACGTATATTTGCTTTAGCTGTTTCGGGAGAGTCTACACGGAGTATTGCGAGAATTCTTAACGCCGATATGGTAATTCCACCACTTAAATATCGAGTCCTATATAGAGACAATTTTTCTGATGAGGGTGCAAAGAGGGTTTCGGACGAATGGAACTACACCACGGTTAAGCGAATCCTCCGAAATCAAGTATATCTTGGACATACGGTGCTTGGAAAGAGCAAAAAGGTAAGCATAAAATCAACGAAAAAAGTAGCACTTCCAAAGGAAGAATGGGCGATTACAAGAGATACGCACGAACCATTGGTATCTCAAGAGGATTTTGATATAGCTGAACGCTATTTGGGTGAGAAAACCAAGGCGTGGCACGACATACCCAAAGTCAGGCACAGTATTTTCGGTGGATTGGTGTTCTGTGAAAGCTGCGGTGCGGCAATGTGTTCCGGTGGTTCTGTCTATAATGGAGAACGAAACAAGTACTGGTATTTAGTGTGCAATAACATACCTAAACGAGATTCAAAGCATTGCAAGGACGGGGCAAGAATAAGATACGATGACCTTATGGAAATAGTGCGTCTAGATCTGAACTCGCTTATTAACTTATCAGACGAGGAAATACACGACATTACAGAATTGGCTGTGCAGCGTGCAACAGGAGCACGCTCCCGCGGAGAAGCAAACCCTCTTGAACAAATTGAGAAAAGGTTATCTGAAATAGAAAAGATTATCTCTAAGCTGTACCGAGACAACATCGCAGGAAAAATCAGAGACGATATGCTTGATAGTATGGTCAGTGATTTGAACGAAGAAGCGAAAAAGCTGGATATACGTGCGAACGAGTTAAGAAACGAGCAGACCACAGAACAGGGAGTACGAGATTCTTTTGAGGCGTTCTTTGAAATGGCAAAACAATATACTCAAATTGATGTACTTACCAGAGACATTCTGCTGGCATTTATTGACCGGATTGAGATTGGAAAGAAAGTTCTGCCCGAAGGTTATAAAGTGGCAGGCAGAAATGTTCCTTACAAACAGAACATCAGGATTGTGTATCGTTTTGTTGGAGATATGTTGTCTGCATGCGATATGGATGCAGCTGGATAAGCAAAGAATCGAGCGATCTGCTTTTGAGCGGGTCGCTTATTTCTTTGCTGATTTACATATGTTATTCCCTATAAAACCATAAGATTTTTGAGGTGTCTGCAACACCAACCGAGGTTGGCGTAAACCTCAAGGAAGGCTATAACGGTCACCTCACCAGCCGCGAAGCAGGTTCTGTTGGCGGTCAGATGGTCAAGAAGATGATCGAGAGCTACGAGAACGGCCTGAAGTAACTTTATTGCAAAAAACCTGTCGATGATTATTCATCGACAGGTTTTCTCTGTACATCTTACTGATTTGCCATATCGTGTTCCTGGAGCTTTTTCTTGACGGCAGCCATCTGCTCCTTATGGTATGCGATCTGTGTCTGAAGATCGTGTACCGTCTGGTTGTAGGCGTTGGTTCTTGCCCTGAATTCGCCGTCATCCTGACTGCGTCTGCTGGAAATCTTTTTCTTGAAGGACATTTCCTGCAGCAGATTTATCAGCATAAGGAATGCAAAGATGCTGAAAATCACAAACAGCGACATGGTGAGCCAGGGAATTTTATCAAGGAAATAAAGCACAAGGAAAATAAGTGCAGGGAATGCAAATACGCCAAACCAGACAATTTCAAGAACAGGGGGAGTCTGCTTGACCTGATAGGAGCCGAACCCCTTGCGCTTTTCCTTGTATTCCTCGTATTCTTCCATTGCCTGACTGAGCTGAGCGGAAGCAGTCTTGCATGCTTCATTGTGCTGAGCAAGACGCTGGGTAAGCTGCTCGCGAAGAAGGAATGATACATTGGGGTCCACAGCAGGCTTGGGAGGCTCCGGTGCAGGCTCAGGCTCGGGCTCTGCAACGGGAACAAGCTGTTCTTCGGTCTTCTGAGGAATATCATAGAGGTCAATTTCCTTTGAAGGGGCAGCAGGGATCGGCTTTTCCTCAGCAGGAGGCTCAGGTTCAAAAACAGCGATTCTTCCGCCGACCTTGCGCTCATATTCGGATTTTCTGCGCTCATCAAGGTATCTTGAATAATTCTCCTTCATGGAGCGCAGGGGGATTTCATCTGCGTTGCGGATAGCGTTTGCATAATCAACAGCATAGTCGCTGCAGTTGTAATCTGTAAAATTCTTGGTGCCGCTTCTGACAATGCCCCAGTGACATCTGTAGTCATCGGGGAAGAGAATGGCGGCATTGCGGAAAGCCTTTTCGGCACGGTCGTAACATTCCGCTGTGAGAAGCCCCTCGGCATAGGCGAGCTTTGACTCAAGCTCAGCGCCGCTGGCAACAACAGGAGGGTGAGGGGTATGAGAAACATTTATGGAAGGATTGACCGGGATGGAGGTGCCGCACCTGGGACAGCGCACAGAAGAGCGGTTTTCGTCGGTCATAATCCAGATTCCGCAGCCGGAACATACGACTTTTATCTTTGACATAAATTCACCTCATCGTAAGTGATACAAGTATATGTGAACATTATAGCAGGATATATCGAAATATTCAAGAAGAAAGCGCACGGGTTTGCATCAAGCTACTTGATTTGTTCATATTCTTGGGATATAATATCAGCAAATGACAAAAAAGAACGTTCGGAGGTTAATAACATGACCGCATCAAATTCAAGCATTATGAAGGTTGTTCTTTCCCTGCTGGCTGTAGTCTCTATTGTACTTATTATTGTTTTTGCCGTCAATGCAGGCAAGAGTGCAGCACCGGAAGAGGAGAGCTATGATGATCTTTATGTAGAAGACGGCGAGGATGCGCTGGGCAATCAGGAGCTCGACGATATTTACTGGGATGACAGCACTCTTGAAGTATCAGGCAGCGATATTGAGTCCGACAGCGATTTCTGATAAACTTTCAAGATAAATACAGTATAAAAATGAAGCATAAACTCCGTGATTCTGACACGGAGTTTATTTTTTGCAAAAATTTACAGAATACTATTGACAGGTATCAATATAGGTGCTATATTGGTATTGTTTCTGAAACACTAGTGACTTTGAGTGACTAATGGTGACTAAAAATATTGGGAGGTAATAAAATTGTCTATTCAGTTCAAGAAGGGAGTATTGGAGCTGTGTATTCTGTCGATGCTCAGCCGTAATGATCACTACGGCTATGACGTATCCTTCAAGCTGTCACAGTCCATAGACCTTGCAGATGGCTCTGTTTATCCCGTACTTCGCAGGCTCAAGCAGGAAGGCTGCGTTACTTCGTATCTTGAGGAAGCATCAGGAGGTCCGCCCAGAAAGTATTATGCAATTACCCAGCAGGGACAGGATTTGCTTGGAGAGCTTACCGGAGAATGGAATACACTTGTTGAGAGAGTAAGCGGAATAATTGAAAACGGAGGGATAGAGTGATGGATAAGAGGGAGTTCTTAAGTCAGCTTGAAGAATCTCTTCTCAGACTGAGCAAGTCTGACAGAGATGATATTCTGCTCGATTATGAGGAGCATTTCAGAGCGGGGGCAGAAAAAGGCATGGAAGAAGCAGAAGTTGCTGCAAGCCTTGGTGACCCTGCTTCAATTGCGGCACAGTATCTTGAAAATCTTCCCGCAGATGCAAAGGGCGCGCCTGTAGCACTGCCCGAGCCCGAGCCTGAGGAAAACAACGCGTTTGAAAGCAATGAACAGACACAGAAAACAGAATCAGGTTCTGCTCCTGCAGATAACGACGAGCCTACCACCGGACAGAAGGTAGCAAACGTCTTCTTCTGGATCGGAATGGTAATGGTAATTGCATGGATTATATACATTCTTATCGGCGTAGTCGGAACTATCATAGGCTGCTTTGCAGGTGCTGTGGTTCTGCTGGCAATAGCTGCATTCTTTATATCAGGCTACATTTCCATAAGCATAGGATTTGCGCTTATAGCGGTTGGCCTTATCTGTCTCGGCGTGCTTCTTATAATCGGATTTAAATATGCCGTTATAGGAGTCAAGAGCCTTATCGGACTCTGCAAGAAGACAAGTGCGAAAATACTTGGGAGGGAATGAGAATGAAGAAAAGCAATAAAGGAGTAATCATATCCGTAATAGTTCTCGCAGTAGTGATGCTTGGATGTTTCATTGCAGGCGGAATCTCACTGGGCGCGGGAATAATGCAGGGATTTGAAAGCATGGAGATTCCCGCAATGTTTGAGCAGTTCGGCATCGAAGACGGAGTATCCTCTCTGATGGAATATGTTCAGTATGTCAGCGGCGGAGAGAGAATCTCGTATAACAGTGAATATGTGTCCGAACCGTACACTCTGTCAGGTGAAGAATTAAGCGATGTTGACACACTGGTAATTGAAAATGTGGGCTACAACATTGTGCTCAAGGGCATGCCCCGTACAGATGCAGCGCTTTCCTTCAGCGGCAAGTTCCCTTCAACTGTTGAGACTTCCGAAATATTCACATGCACAAGAGAGGGCGCTGCCCTTACCTTCAGCGGTATCGAAATGCCCGGTCATTTCAACGCAGCAGTAGGCACTGTCACTATATATATCCCAAGCGATTTCGACGGTGACATAATCATCAGAGACTGCATGGGCGATGCAGAGTTTACAAATATCCATGCAGCGAACTTCAGAATAGAAAAGTATGCAGGCGAAATCGAAGGCGCTGATATCAATGCAGAAAAGGTTGAGCTTTACTCTGTTGCAGGCGAAGTTGATTTAAGCGGCAAGCTCGGTGCATATTCATTGGACAGCTGCGCAGGAGAATTCAGTTTCAATTCCAAAATTGAGCCTTCCGGGGACAGCACCATAAAGAATACTGCGGGAGAAACTGCGTTCAACCTTCCTGACACTACAGAAATATATATCATCAACTATGAACTCATGGTAGAGGTAGAATGCGAGCTTGATGAAAGCAGCAGCGGCGCACAGTTTTCCCTTGAAAATGTAATGGGCGAAGTCACCTTTGAATAGGATTGATTATTAAACCTTTCTGTGCTATCATAATATGGTAGTACAGAAAGGAGATATGAAAATGTTCAAGGAAATTTCGGTATATTCTCTCAGCGAAAATACATTTGAGGCAATAAACAGACAGTGGATGCTCATAACCGCAGGCAGCGATAAGGTCAACACAATGACTGCCAGCTGGGGCGGACTTGGCATCATGTGGAACAAAGAGGTAGCCACCTGCTATATCCGTCCTCAGAGATACACCTTTGAGTTCGTTGAAAACGAAGAGTATTTCTCTCTCTGCTTCTTCGGAGAAGAGCAGCGCGAAGCACTGAAGCTTTGCGGAAGAGTAAGCGGAAGAGACTGCGACAAGATTGCAGATGCAGGGCTTACCGTTGTAAAGGATGAGCAGGCGCCTTATTTTGCAGAAGCAGAAACCGTTCTTATCTGCCGCAAGATATATAAGGACAGAATAAAGCCCGAGGGCTTTATTGACCAGTCCATTGAGAAGAATTACTCAGACGGCGATTATCACTATATTTACATGGGTGAAATCGTGAAGTGTTTGAAAAGAGATTGATTAATATTACAAAGGGGCATTGATATCAATGCCCCTTTGATGTTATGAGTTTCAGAAATTCAAAATTAACCGTATGTTTACAATCCCAAAGCGCATCGGGGGTATAATTTTTCAGATTGAGGAGTGTTTAAGATGAGCGTGACACGGTTTGCGGATATGGAAAAGAGAATAAACCCCGGCAGGCGCGGAGCGCTGACAGAAGAAGAACTGTGGGATGTTACGGAATCTGTGCAGAGCAGCTATTTTCTGGGCAGCGAGTACGGCGCAACGATTGATGAATGTATGACGGATTTTTATGATGTTGCGGAGCCTGAATGGATAGCCTTTCAGACAAGGGACTTTACCTGCTATGTCAACTGCTCGGGAGTAAGCGAAATCGACGGAGAAGAGGTTGAGGTTGCGCTGCAGTTTATGATGAGCGATGACCTGCGCTCCTTTGCGCTGGTGGCAATGACTGTGGATGATATTCCTCAGACCGATGAATTTATAGAAGAATTTCAGACTGCATTTTCAAAACAGTAAAAAGGGAAGTAATAAATATGCTCAGACTTGCAAGACCTGATGACGCAGAAGCGCTGCTGTCAATATACAGCTATTATGTTGAGAATACCTGCGCATCCTTTGAAACAGTTACACCGTGCATCGAGGTGTTTGCAGAGCGGATAAGAAGCATCGGAGCGGTGTACCCGTATGTGGTGTGCGAGATTGACGGAGTGATTGTCGGCTATGCTTATGCACACAGATATGCAGAGCGGGCAGCTTACTGCTATGGCGTTGAGGTATCGGTGTATGTCCATGAGAGCTTTCATTCAAAGGGCGTTGCTAAAAAGCTTTATGACGCTCTTTTCGGCATCATGGCAGAGCAGGGACTTTATAACGCCTATTCAGGCATAACCGTACCAAATGAAAAAAGCCACCGTTTCCACGAAAAATACGGCTTTGAGCATGTAGGAGCAATTCCCGATGCAGGATACAAGCATGGAGAATGGCACGATGTGGAATGGATGGCGATGAAGATAAGACCTCTTGACGCAGAGCCGAAGCCCATGAAGCCGATAACCGAGCTTGAGCCTGAGTTGATTGAAAGAATACTCAGAGATTGCATGTCGAACTGAGAATGGGTAATTGATATCAGGGAGGAATAAAAGATGTACAGACCTCAGATTGCACCTATGGGCTGGAATAGCTGGGACTGCTACGGAGCATCCGTAGATGAAGCGACGGTGAGAAAAAATGCTGAATTCATGGCAGAAAACCTGAAGCAGTACGGCTGGGAGTATGTAGTGGTAGATATTCAGTGGTATGAACCGGGAGCGGTTAACCATGAATATCGTCCTTTTGCGGAACTTTGCATGGATGAGTATTCAAGAGTAATACCTGCAGAAAACCGCTTCCCTTCCTCCGCAGGAGGAAAGGGGTTTGCTCCTTTGGCGGAATATGTCCATTCACTGGGGCTTAAATTCGGAATACATATAATGCGAGGAATTCCCCGTCAGGCTGTATATCGAGGCATAAGGATCAAGGGTACTGACAAAACAGCCGCAGATATTGCCCGAAGCAGCAGTATATGTCATTGGAATCCCGATATGTACGGCGTTGACGCCTCAAAGGAAGGGGCGAAGGAATACTATGAAAGCATTTTTGAACTGTACGCATCATGGGGAGTCGATTTCATAAAGTGCGACGATATCGCAAGAGAGCTGCCCCATGAGGAGGAAGAATTAAAGCTTCTGTCAGCCTCACTTCAGAATTGCGGCAGAGATATGGTACTCAGTCTTTCTCCGGGTCCTGCGCTCATTGAAAAGGCTGAGTTATATAAACAGACCTCAAATATGTGGCGCATTACCGACGATTTCTGGGATAAATGGGAGCTTCTTTACGATATGTTTTTCAAAGCCGAAAAGTGGAGCATCCATGCAGGCAATGGCAGCTTCCCCGATGCTGATATGCTGCCTATAGGTCCCCTGCGTCAGGATTACGACAAAAATGACCGTACAAAATTCACAGAGGACGAACAGATAACAATGCTGACCCTCTGGAGCATAATCCGCTCGCCGCTGATGATAGGCGGCGAAATGACAGGCTTTGATGAATTTACAATGAGCCTTGTGACAAACGAGCGGATACTCAGGATGCACTCTGATTCACGACATGCCCACCTTGTCTGGCGCAGAGAGCTGGACGGTGTTGAGCATATCCTCTGGACGGCGGTAAGTGCCAGGGGAGGGCAGTATGCTGCAATATTCAATACAGGAGATAAGAACAGCAGAGTGGAGATTGCTCTTTCTGACCTTGAAATCAACGGTGAGCACAGCTGCACCGAGCTGTGGAGCGGGGAAAATATCTGTACCTGCAATGTCATTGCAGCGAATATTCCCTCCCATGGAGCAAAGGTGTTTCTGATAAATTAATAGAGAAAAAATACGGAGGTGTACTGTGAAAACAAAAAAATCATTGATAATAACAGCGCTTGCTTTTCTGCTGGTTATGGCAGCGGCAGTGACAGGGTACAGCATAGTAAGAGAAAATACACCTGCCGAAGCAAATTACAGCAATGAGACAGCGGAAAACAAAACCCGGGCAGCAGATTTCGTTGTATATGACAGAGAGGGCGAGGAAGTCAGGCTGTCGGATATGCAGGGAAAGCCCATGGTGGTAAACTTCTGGGTAAGCTACTGTTTCCCGTGTACCAGTGAGCTGCCTGCATTTCAGGATGCGTATGACAGATATAAAGACGAAGTGACCTTTATGATGATAGACAAAGCCGACGGAGTAAAGGAAACGCTGAAAATGGCAAACAGCTATCTCGAAAAGAAAGGCTATACATTTCCTGTATATTTCGATACAGAAGGTGATGCGTTTTCAAAGCTGAGAGCATTCGGCGTGCCGATGACCTTCTTTATTGACTCAGAAGGCAACATTGTCTCCTATGCATCAGGAGAAATATCCGCAGAAGAGCTGGAAGAACGAATCAAACAGATACTCGAATAACAAAAAGCAGGAGCATTCAGCTCCTGCTTTTATATTCATATATCCTGTAAAGACTTCGTGCTAATTTTCCTGCAAACATGCTTCTGAAAAAGGATTTCTCTGCGCCGTGAAGCTCATCGATCAGCTCATCGGGTGTCATGTTGTGTTCTTTTACAAACAAAAGGGAATCTGATGTAAGCTCATCGGGATTATCGATACCGTAAACTTTGGTAACGCCGACATCGTTTATGGGGTTTTTGAATTTAGAAGCCTTGGCAGCCTTCGAGGTGTAGCAGTCCATCAGAATCGAAATAGATTCGAAGTGTCCGCACAAAGCGGCAAGCAGATTGCGAAGATCAGCAGGCTCAAAATACATACAGACCCCTTCGAGTACAACGATAGCTTTTGAGCAGGGAATTTCGCTGAGAAAAACAGGATTTCTTGCATCTGCGGAAATCATGCGGTAATTACCTGTTTCCTCGTAATACTTTTTTCGCTCACTGATAACCTCGGGAAAATCAATATCGAACCACAGATTTTCCCTGCATCCGACGCGGACAATTCTGCTGTCCATACCGCAGCCGATATGAAGTACAGCAGCATCGCTGTTGTCACTGAGCTTATCTGAAAGCCAGCGGTCAAAAACAGCTGAACGCATACCCATAAAATATGCCAGCCATTTGGATTTTGATTTGCCTTTGAGTCGGAAGCCTTCCTTTTCCCAGATGTATTCAGCCTTCTCGTCACTCAGAATTATGCCTTTTCTGCTGACAAATGCCTTGCCGTAAAGAGGGATGTACATGGTTTTGTTTACGTTGTTCATTTTGCATCACTTCCTATGGTAAGTGTACCACAGGGAAAGAGTAAATACAAGACTATGCATCCGAAGAAGAAAACTCTTTCTTTGTCGGCCATTGCCTGCCGGCAACATCTATTTCATAATTATCCCTGTATATGTTTTCTGAGATGGGAACGAATGTATAACCCTCGCTGAGTAAAGTTTCAATAATAGTCGGCAGCGCGCCCGGAGTATTTACCGCAGCGTTGTGAAAAAGCACAATAGACCCCGGCTGCACCTTACTGATTACTCTTTGGGCGATTTCAGATGAAGTGGGATTTTTCCAGTCAAGGCTATCAACATCCCACTGAATCGTATACATTCCAAGTGACTGCACCGTATCCAGCAGAAGATCGTTATATTCCCCGTATGGGGCTCTGAAAAGGATCGGACGCACACCTGTTATTGTTTCGATTTTATCATTGCAGTCATTGAGTTCCTTTAATATTTGCTCTCTGGAAAGTTTCGACATATGCGGGTGACTTGATGAATGGTTCATGATTTCATGGCCTGCATCGTGGAGCGCCCTGACCGATTCAGGGTATTTGTCAACCCAGTCGCCAACAAGAAAAAAGGTCGCGTTTATATCGTACTTCCCGAGAATTTCGATCAGCATCTCCGTGTCTTCGTTTCCCCAGGCTGCGTCAAAGGATATGCTCACAACCTTATCGTCAGCTTCTCTGCCAACAGCGTATATAGGCACTTTCTTTCGGGTTGAGGAGACAGATGCAAAGCCTGCCCCGTTAATGGCGGTTGCAAAGATTGAAAGCGCTAAAAAAGCACATATCACCATGATTGAGATCTGTTTTCTGTTGAATGTTTTGAAGAAATTCATAAATAATCCTCCGTATATTTGGTGAGAAATATATATGCTGCAATAAGAAGAAATATATTCGAATTTATCAGAGTTGGAGAAATAGATGATCAGTGTATGGATAATACACCGTATATTGTGCAGTGTAAATTTATATTAACATAAGCGACGGTATCTGTTTGTTGAAAATTCACAAAGCTAAACCATTAATTATGTCAGTTAATTAAGT
Organism: Acutalibacteraceae bacterium; assembly: GCA_045604945.1. GTDB lineage: Bacteria > Bacillota > Clostridia > Oscillospirales > Acutalibacteraceae > JAISGQ01. The sequence goes on along the minus strand of JAZUPA010000111.1, from coordinate 5,327 downwards.
CGTAAAAATTTATATATACTTGATAATGTGTTTTTTATGTGATATAATTAGTAAACGATTAAGGTACAATTAACACTTGTGTATGTTTTTGAGATTATCGTATTAGGAGGAAGTATGATGAGTAAACTCAAACAAGGCTTGACACCGAAGAAAATATTCATCTCGGTGACCTCGTTGGTGCTGGTTATTGCACTGCTTGTAACAGCACTGTGCATTACTGCGCCCAACAGGGGATTGGTTGCAAGGGCAGCATCAAGCGCTCTTACCTCTGTGTCGGGAAATAATATCATTCCCGGTACATATGAGGGCGTGAACGTTCCGGCAGGTACGTACCTCATGTCGGAAGCAGAATATGCGAAGGGAGCAAATGCGAAACCGCACACCAGTACCGATGGTGTAGCAGTATTTGACTTCCATGTCTTTGCTGAGAACTTTGCAGCAGGTATCCATACCTGCGGTAACCTGGCGGTTGAGCATCTCGGCGGAGAGGTGCTTGGCAGCACATCGGTACCTGAGTTCGGTTCCAGATCGGAACACAGCACTCTTACCGAAAAGATCAGCTATATCGGTGATACCGTAAGCTGGAGCCAGGCAACCAACATCAACAATATGACCTTGGTATTCGGCGACGGCAATACCGTCACCGGTGAAGGTCAGATTATTCTGAACTCCCTTGGACAGGACATGATGCTCGGCAACGGTAAGAAGATGCTTGATAACATCTACATCGATGATGAGTCCGACGGAACTCCTTTCATCGATATTACCAAGGAGCTCGAAGAAGCTGAAGCTTACCAGCGTTACCTTGTATGGCTTCAGGAGCAGATCGTGGACAACAGCTCCTATGTGAACGGCTGGGGCTATGCAACCACAGTGAACGGCGAGACTGCCAGAGTCCTGACCTATCAGGATCTCTCCAAGTATGCCGGCTGGGGCAGCTTTACTCTGGACTTCAGCAAGTTCCAGGAAGATACCATCATCATCGACTTTGACCCCTATTATTCCGCAGGCGGCTGGTGGACGTGGCCGGGCTGGTATACCAATGCCAACTCCCTTATCAACGGTCAGGTAACCTTCAAGGGTACAGCAGGCAAGAGAATCATCATGAATGTTGATACTACTCACCTGCCCAACGACTCTGTAGGTTTCTACAATATCACCATGACTGCTGACAAGCTCAGCAACAGTGAGAGCTCCGTTGAGAAGGACAACAACATCCTCTGGAACTTCTACCAGAAGAATGCATCCGACGGAATCGTAAGATCCACCACCGGTCAGATCGACATCTCCGGTACATGGGTCGGTACCGTTCTTGCACCGGATGCAACCATCAATGCAAATGCAGGTCTTAACGGTAGTATGATCGCAAAGAATGTTACTTCCGGTTGTGAGACCCATAAGTCTGACTACACAGGTGAAAAAATAAATCAGGTAGAGAATGATGGCAAGACCAGCCTTACTCTCACCAAGATATGGGATGACAATCCCGACCTCCGTCCTCAGTTTATTTCCATTAAGCTTCTCAGAAACGGAAAGGTCTACAAGACCGTTCAGCTGACCGCAGATATGGTCAGACAGTCCACCGTTGCAGGCGACGGCGTTTCTTCTGACGGAAATACATGGACATATACCTTTACAGATCTCGAGCTTGCCGAACCCAACGGAAAGTACTTCCGCTATACCGTTGAAGAAGTTGTTCCTGCAGGCTACACAAGTTCTATATTCAACAATACTATTATAAATACCTCCGATGCGACTGAGATAGTAGAGCCTGAATACGGCTCCATCACTGTAAAGAAGAGAGCCAAGGGCGCAGGTTCTGACGGCGAACTTCTCGGCGGCGCATGGTTCAAACTGACCAGCAACAGCGGCGCAAACCTCTCAGGTGCAACCGTTCAGGATGGTACCGCATCTAGCTTCAACGCAACCGACAACGAGATCACATGGTGCTCCGTTGAGGGCGTTGCAGCAGTTATCGAAAATATCCCCGTCGGCGATTACACCCTTTATGAAACCAGCGCACCTGCAGGCTACAAGGTAGCCGCAAGCAAGGCTGTCAAGGTTGAAAAGGATAAGAATAAGGAAGTTCCTTTCGAGAACGAGCAGATCAAGGTCAAGTTTGCAAAGGTTACAAGAGATGATAACGGTAACATTACCGGAATGCTCACCGGTGCAACCCTCAAGCTGACTTCTGCATACGGAGCAGACATGAGCAAGCTCACTGTCACCGGTGCCACAATCGTATCTCAGGATTCTGCACAGCTGACAATAAAGACCACCGGTAAGGAATTCCATATTGCAGGTTTTGCAGAGGGCTATTACACCCTCACCGAGCTTGAGGCTCCTGCAGGCTACCAGGTTGCAGCTCCCATCACTGTTTACATCAACAACAACGGTGATGCTTATGATGCAAACTGGCAGTACCTCTCCAGAATCGAAATGACAGATGAAGAGATGCCTGAAGAGATACCCGAGCCTGTCACCCATACTATTAATATAAACAAGACAGACGGAGCAACTGCTATCCCCGATGCTGTTCTTGAGCTTACAAGCGTAACAGGCGCAGACCTTACAAATGTAACCGTAAACAACGGCAACAATGTTACAAACGACGGTAAGGTAATCCGCTGGACCTCCAACGGATGGGGCGCAACCACCTTCAATAACCTCCCCGAGGGTTATTACACTCTTACTGAGGTCACAGCACCTGCTGGCTACAAGAAGGCAGCTCAGATGACCCTTGATGTAAAGGCCGGAAGCACAGACTTTACAATGACCGACTCGGTCATTACCATGTCAGTGTCCAAGAAGGATAAGAACTCCGGTGTAGAAATCAGCGGTGCTCACCTCAAGCTCACCGCTTCCGGAGTCAACCTCTCCGGCGTTACCGCAGAGAATGCTGACGAATTCAATGCTTCTGCTGATGCAGTAACATGGAAATCCACAGGTACTCCTGCACTGTTCAGCAAGCTTCCCGCAGGCAATTACACCCTCAGTGAGGTAACTCCTCCTGCCGGTTACAAGCCTGCTGATCCCATCAACTTTACTGTTGACGAATTCGGCAACGTATACGGCAACGGCATTAACGGTACAACCGCAACAATGTATGACGAACCTACCGTTATCGAAATCGCAAAGCGTTACTACGATAAGGTAGCAGAAACCTACACTGACAACCTTGCAGGTGCAACCCTGCGCCTCAGCGGTGTCGATGCAGGCGGCAACAAGATCAACCTGAACAACGTAACAGGTACAATCTCTGTTGAGCACACCACCGATTACACCATCACATGGCTGACCGGCAGCGCACCTAACACCCTTAGAGGTCTCCCCGATGGTACATATAACCTCCGTGAGATTACCGCTCCTGACGGATTCGACGTTTGCTACAATGTAACCGTCGTTATTGAGAACGGCGTCATCACCTATTGCGAGGACGTAGCACCCGCCAGCGGCACACTCAATGCAAAGCTTGAGTGTGTACAGGATGGCAACAAGATCACCCTTACCGACGGCAAGCAGAGCTTCTATTCACTCCGTCTCTCCAAGGTTGATTTTGACAGCGTTGTGACCTCCGGCAGTGATATTGAATATGTTAAGGGCGCAACCCTCGGCATCTTCAAGGCTGATGCTCAGGCATTCACCGCAGAGCATGCAATTACAGTATTCGAGTCCACTAACGAAGAGATGACAATGATGCTTGCTGACGGCGAATATGTCATCTGCGAGCTTGCAGCACCTGATGCTTCCGACAACAAGGATGCTGAAGGCAAGGATGTCGCTTACGATAAATCTAATGAAAAAGTATACTTCAAGGTAAACAACGGTACCCTCAAGATCACAAAGATAAACAGCTATGAAAAGGCTACCGCAAGCCACGGAAATCCTGCTGATTCAGGTCTTGCACTTGACGAGGATTGCTACTTCACCCTCGAGACCACAGGTATTTTCGAGCAGTACGGCGAGTTCCCCACTGAAGTATCCTTCAACCTTCCCGGCGACTACTCCTGCACCAGCTTTATTCTCTATGAGGATATCAAGCAGGAGGACGGTACTGTAAAGGCTGTTCCCATTGTTACACATACCGGTACTCCCACAACAAAATGGCATTACGATATCGCTGCAACGGCAGAAGCAAACGGCTACACATATAATGCAGGCAGCACATATTATGCAGTCGTAAATATTGTTGATGGAAGCGGCAAAGAAGTTACCAGAGACGATCTGGAGACAATTACTTTTGACTTTGCTTATCCTGAGCTTGAAATGGACAGCGAGGGCTATGTTGGTGAGGATTATTCTTACTCACTGCCTATATACAGCAGTTACCACACTATAGCACAGGAGCTTCAAAATTCTTGTATTCCTTTGGAATACGGTAATAAGCAGGGTATCTGGCCCGATTCAGTTACAATAACATTCTCAGGAATTGATGGAATAAACGAGTTGGGCAGTGCTACACAGGTAGATATCTCATGGTATAAGATATGGATCATACCAATTGGCAGTGAATCCTACAAAGCACCGTATACCTTTGCTGCGGAAAATCTTGCACAGCCCCTTAAGAACGGTGACTCTCTAACCTTCGAGCTTACTCCTGGTGCAGAAGCATATACACGCATAGACGGTCAGGCATATGCTATAAGCGGACAGCTCGCTTTTGTTAATACAGAAGAATTCACCTACACTGTCACTGCTCATTACAATACCGATGCTCAGGGTAGCGGCGGCAGCACGGGGGGCAGCACAGGCGGCAGTGTATCCGGCGATGCAACTGCATCAGGCTCCGATATTACAGGCGGCACAGCGGTAACTGATACTGATCTTTCTCTCGGCGAATATGAAGATTATTTCTTCGTTCAGTCCGAGGGCGGCGAAACCGCAAAGATCATGTTCCCCAACGTTAAGACCCCGAAGGAAGAGACCAACCAGTGCGCTGTAAAGCTCAACAAGGTTGATCAGAACGGAAACAATATTAAAAACTCCGGCACCGCTTCCTTCCTCCTCTACGACGGCGACAACAACCTTGTCACCAACCTTGAAAAGAAGTCCGACGGCGTATATGAATACAAGGAAACCGTAACAAATCCTGCAAACACTGCGGAGAATCCTCTCCTCACCAATGCAGCAGACGGTACCCTTGTTATCAACGGTCTGAACACAGGCAGCTACTCTTTCCGCGAGATTGAAGCTCCCGACAACTATCTCCTCTCTGAGGATATGGTAAGCGTAAAGCTCAACCTTACAGACCTCATCGACGATCCCAAGGAAATCTACGTCAAGAATACCCTTAAGCAGGGCACCTTCCTCATCAACAAGACCGATGA
>JAZUPA010000110.1:0-28660 GCA_045604945.1 Acutalibacteraceae bacterium | reverse complement strand
CTTTTGTGTTCATAATAATTGCTCCTTTACGATATATCCCTTATCCAAAGGTTACAATCCTTTGCGATATATCGTGTGGGACATATCGCAAATTTATACATTCTTTGCTATAATTGCGATATATCCCACACAGAGGAGCTGCTGATATGACTTGTACATTCTTCGGACATCGAGACTGTCCTGATTCAATTATGCCTAAGTTACGAGAGACTTTGTTGCGACTTATTACAGAAGAGGGCGTTGACTGTTATTATGTTGGCAATCAAGGAAACTTCGATGCAATGGTATACAGAGTCCTCTGTGAGCTGCAGAAAATCTATACACATATTTCTGTCACCGTTGTCCTTGCATATATGCCAAATGAAGAGATAGCAAACAAATACGGCCCCGATACCATCCTTCCGGAGGGCATCGAAGCCGTACCAAAGCGTTATGCAATTTCTTGGAGAAACAAGTGGATGGTAGGTCAATCGGAGTATGTGGTTACGTATGTCACGAGGTCGTTTGGTGGGGCAGCGAAGTTTGCGGAGCAAGCAATGAGAATAGGCAAAATAATAGTGGATGTTGCGGGACAGTAAATTTCGTCTAATATGATTGAAGTTTGCAATTTAATATTGAATATTGAGATTATATGTAGTACAATTTATATTGAAACATTTTAATTTTTTGCGAATAGAACAGGAGGCTTAATATGGCAGTCTGTTACAACAAACTATGGAAGCTGCTCATAGATAAAAATATGAGTAAAACACAGCTTATCAAGGCAGCGAAAATAAGCACAAACGCTATGGCGAAACTCGGAAGAAATGAAGATGTCAGAGTTGAGGTGCTTGTAAAAATATGTGCTACACTCGGCTGCACAATGGACGATATAATGGAAATCATCCCTGCAGATGAAAATTAACGGAAGGGGGATAAATCAATGAGTACGATACTGCCTAAGCATCTGATGTCTGAAGAAGACATCAAACTGCAATATATCACTCCCGCAATAACATCGAAGTGGAATATTCAGAAGATAACAATGGAACAGCAGGTTACCGACGGCAAAATCAATCTCAAAGGCAACTTTGTATTTAGAGAGAAACCCAAGCGTGCTGATTACATCCTCTATCTCAATGCCAACAACCCTATTGCTGTTGTCGAGGCAAAGGATAATACTCATAGCATCTCATACGGTTTGCAGCAGGCCATGGCATATGCTCAGATGCTTGACTTGCCGTTTGCGTTCAGCTCAAATGGCGATGGCTTTGCTGAGCACGATTTTCTGACAGGCACCGAGCGCCAGTTCGGTCTTGATGAATTTCCGACGGAAGAGGAACTTGTAGAGAGATATAAGCTCGAATCGGGACTTACCGCAGCGCAGGAAACTGTTATCAATCAGCCATATTACAGCAGCCAGAACACCTATGCTCCCAGATATTATCAGCGTATTGCTATAAACAGAACCGTTGACGCCATTGCCAGAGGGCAGGATCGCCTGCTCCTTGTTATGGCAACCGGCACCGGCAAAACATATACTGCGTTCCAGATAGTATATCGTCTGCTTCAGAGTGGAATGAAGCGGAAGATACTATATCTTGCCGACAGAAACATACTTGTTGACCAGTCGATACAGCAGGACTTTGCTCCTCTCGAAAAAGTTATCCATAAGATAAATGTCGCAAAGGACGACCGAAGCACCATTACATCCCATGAGGTGTACTTCTCGCTGTATCAGCAGCTTGTGGGCGATGATGACAAGGAGCATTTTAGTGAGCTTTTTACGCCTGATTTCTTTGACCTTATCATTGTAGACGAGTGTCACAGAGGCTCCGCAAAGGAAGAAAGCCGCTGGAGGCTTATTCTTGATTATTTCAAGTCGGCAACACAAATTGGCATGACAGCTACTCCGAAGGAAACAAAGTATGTTTCCAATCTGAGTTATTTTGGCGAGCCAATCTATACATATAGCCTCAAAGAAGGCATAGAAGACGGTTTCCTTGCACCGTTTAAGGTTATCAACATAATGACCGATATTGGAGATGGCTGGAGACCGCAGAAAGGTCAGCTCGATATAAACGGTGTTGAGATCGAGGATAGAATTTACACCAATAGTGACTACGATTACAGCATTGTTATTGAAGATCGTATTCAGCAGGTAGCAGCGGAAATAACACGCTATCTCAAGGCAACTGATCGAATGGCTAAAACTATTGTATTCTGTGCCACTGAGGATGCCGCTGAGCGTATGCGTCAGGCATTGGTCAATCTTAATTCCGATATGGTCAAAGACAACCCTGACTATGTTGTACGAATCACCGGCAGTGATGTATACGGAAAGAGCAAACTGGATTACTTTATTTCAGTTTCTGCTCCATACCCTGTTATTGCTACTACCTCAAAACTGCTTTCTACGGGTGCAGACTGCAAAATGACAAAGCTGATCGTTCTCGACGAAATGATCGGCTCAATGACCGAGTTCAAGCAGATAATCGGTCGAGGTACAAGACTTCGTGAGAAGGAAGGCAAGACCCACTTTGTAGTTATGGATTTCCGTAATGTTACCCGTCTGTTTGCAGACCCTGACTGGGACGGCCCTATTGAAGTGGATGCAGGCTTTAAGCCGGGAAAGAAATCTGAGCCGCCCGAAACTCCTACGGGCACAGGCCCAGCTGTTCCTCCCGGACCGCCAAGAGTCAAGCCTATTGTAGATAAAAACGGCTGCTCCGTAGAGATAATTCATAAGACGGTATCTGTATATGATGCAAATGGCAAGCTTTTGCGTCAGGAAAGTATCGTGGACTACACAAAGGAAAACATCCGTGGTGAATATGCGTCTCTCGATAACTTTATCCGTCAGTGGACAGCGGAAGAGAAGAAAGAGAAAATTCGCGAACTGTTGCTTGAACGAGGCATTGACCTTGAGCTTATGAAGCGGGATCAAGATATGGCTGATGTGGATGATTTTGACTTTATCTGCCATGTGGCGTTTGACAAGAAACCGCTGACCCGCAAAGAGCGTGCAAATAATGTCAAAAAGCGTGATTTTCTCAGTAAATACAGCGGTGTTGCCCGTGAAGTTCTCGAAGCTCTGCTTGACAGATATATGAACACAGGCATTTACGAGATTGAGAGAACTGAGATACTAAAGCTCGATCCATTCTCAAAACACGGCAAGCCTGCGAAGATAGCTGAATACTTCGGAGGCAAGGCAGGCTACCTGAAAGCAGTAAGAGAATTGGAGGCAGAAATTTATAGCGCTGGATAAGGGATGGTTCAATTGGAACAAAACTATGTGTGCAGCATTACACCTACAGAGTTCGAAAAATACTGTAAGGAGATACTTCTTGGCTATGCTGAGGAAGAAAAACTTCATGATTTCTCAATCACTCATAACACTAAGATAGAGGCTCACGATGGTGTTTATCAGATAGATATATACGCAACATTTACAGCCATGGGCGTAGATTTTAAGGTGTTGTGCGAGTGTAAACAATACTCATCTCCCGTGAGCAGAGAGAAAGTGGTTATACTGAAAGACAAACTGAATGCTTTGGGAGCACACAAAGGAATTCTCCTTTCTACAAGCAGATTTCAAAGTGGTGCCATTCAATACGCCAAAGAACATGGTATAGCGTTGATTCAGGTGTTTGACAAGGAGTGTGTACAACATTCGTTTTCCAGTGGTACTGAAAAAACATGCGAAGATGACCCTATTTTATACGAATACAATCTGTGGCCACCATATCGTGCAATAAATTGCACATCTGATTGCAATACAGTATATCCCACAAAAGAAAAAGTATTGGATATCAAATGTCAGGTATTAAGAATGATGTATGGTGACGAATGTGTATCACACATGGAAGAAATGTTAAAAGCAATCCGTAATGAAAACAGTCTAGACACAGTGTATATTAAGTCTGCTGAATCAATACTTAAAAGATTAAAGGAAGAATAATAATGAGCAACCTTTCAGGATTTGTAAAAAGACTTCGCGATATTATGCGCAACGACGCAGGCATCAACGGTGATGCACAGCGCATTGAGCAGATTGCGTGGATGCTTTTCTTAAAAGTATATGATGCCAAGGAGCAGGACTGGGAGTTTGATGATGACGATTATGTGTCCATCATTCCCGATGAATGCCGATGGGCAAACTGGGCTCACGATGACCGCAGCGGCTCTGCGATGACCGGCGACCGTCTGCTGGATTTTGTGAACAACACTCTGTTTCCGGTGCTCAAGGGCAAAGACATCAAGGATTCAAGCGGCAAAGTTCTAATTGAGGGCGTCAAGGTCTCTGCCGCAACACCCATCAGAAAAGCTGTTGTTCAGTCCGTCTTTGCCGATGCTAACCAGTACATGAAAGATGGTGTCCTGCTTCGTCAGGTCATCAATGTCATAGACGAGCTTGACCTCAGCGATTATGAGGAAAGCCACGCCTTTGGTGACATCTACGAGTCTATTCTTAAGGAACTGCAAAGTGCAGGCTCTGCGGGTGAATTTTATACCCCTCGTGCGGTTACCGACTTTATGGCTCGGAAGATTCAGCCCAAAATAGGAGAGGTTATGGCGGATTTTGCCTGCGGTACGGGCGGATTTATTACAAGCTGGCTGAAGGTTCTTCAGCCGCAGGTGCGCAGTACCGCAGATGCCGAGAAATACGGAGCATCGGTTTATGGCATAGAGAAAAAGCAGTTTCCGTATATGCTCTGCATCACAAATCTTCTGCTGCACGGACTGGATATTCCTCGAGTATTTCACGACAACTCACTGCTGCGTGACGTACTCGACTATACCGTTGACGATCAGTTTGATGTTGTGCTGATGAATCCTCCTTACGGCGGCTCGGAAAAAGCTGATGTAAAGAATCATTTCCCCGATGACCTTGCAAGCAGTGAGACTGCCGACCTTTTCATGGCTGTCATTATGTACCGACTGAAGCAGAACGGACGGGCGGCGGTTATTCTGCCCGATGGATTCCTATTCGGTACAGACAACGCAAAGATAAACATAAAGAAGAAACTGCTCTCTGAATTCAACCTACATACTATTGTGCGTATACCGGGCAGCGTCTTTGCGCCCTATACATCGATTACAACCAATATTTTGTTCTTTGACCGCACAAAGGCCACCGAAGAGACATGGTTCTATCGCCTTGATATGCCCGAGGGATACAAGCATTTCTCTAAGACCAAGCCTATGAAAATTGAGCACTTCGCTCCTGTTGAGGAATGGTGGGACAACCGTCAGGAGATAGTTGTTGACGGCTTTGACAAGGCGAAGAAATACACCGTACAACAGCTTACGGAAGAACTGGGATATAACCTCGATCAGTGCGGTTATCCCCATGTTGAGGAAGAAATACTCGACCCGATGGATCTGATTCAGCGTTATCAGGAAGAGCGTGCATCGCTCAACGCAGAGATAGATCGTGTGCTTGCGGATATTACCGCTATTCTCGGAGGTGGTCAGGAATGACACCGCAGGAGTTGAAAGTAAGTATTCTGCAGTTGGCTGTTCAGGGCAAACTTGTAGAGCAACGCCCCGAAGAAGGCACAGGTGAAGAACTCTATCAGCAGATACAAAAGGAGAAGCAACTCCTGATTGCAAATGGAGTTTTTAAGAAAGACAAGCCATTGGCTGACATCACAGATGAAGATATACCATTTGATATTCCCGACACATGGAAATGGGTACGATTGGATGATGTTGTAAAAAAGTCTATTAGGCGTGGCAAATCACCAACTTATTCGCCAAAAAGCGGAACACTCGTTTTTGCTCAAAAATGCAATACGAAAGCTGGCTATATTGATCTTAATATTGCGTTATATCTTGATGAGAGTAAACTTGATAAATACCATGATGAAGAGTTTATGCAAGATTACGATATTGTTATTAACTCTACCGGAAACGGAACATTGGGTAGGGTTGGCGTGTATCGAGATGTAGACAATCCAAGGCATTTACCCATTGTCCCCGATTCCCATGTGACAGTAATCCGTACAATTCAAAGCATAAGTGTTGAGTATGTTTACTATGTGTTAAAATACTATCAGCCATATATGGAGAAGATTGGAACAGGTTCTACTAATCAGACCGAACTTAGTGCCAACATTGTTCGTGCTTTGCTATTTCCACTGCCATCTCTTGCCGAGCAGAAACGCATTGTCGCAAAAATCGAGGAATTGCTTCCTCTTATCGAACGCTATGAGCAGGCATGGAGCAGACTTGAGGGATTCAATAAGCGTTTCCCTGTGGATATGCAGAAATCCATTCTCTATATGGCAATTCAGGGCAAACTTGTAGAACAGCGCCCCGAAGAAGGTACTGGCGAGGAACTCTATCAGCAAATACAAGCCGAAAAACAGCGCCTTATAAAAGCAGGCACCATCAAAAAAGAAAAGCCCCTGCCCGAAATAGCAGAGGACGAGATTCCGTTTGAGATTCCTAATAATTGGAAATGGACTCGATTGGGAGAGATTTCTCAATTTCAGGGTGGATACGCCTATAAGAGTACCTCTTATGTGCCAAATTCAAACAATCAGGTCATTCGTCTTGGAAATGTCAAGCAAAATCAGTTGTTACTCGAAGCAAAACCAGCATATATTCCAGAGTCGATTGCTGAGGTCACGGAATCATACTTAATCAAAAAGGATGATCTTCTTGTGACTATGACAGGTACAAGAAGAAAAAAGGACTATCTTTTTGTTGCTCGAATACAAGAGGGTGATGTTTGCGGAAAGAAGCTTTTTATCAATCAGCGAGTTGGTTGTTTTCGGTGCGTTAGCGGTATAGATCCGGCATATTTACAGATTGTTTTTCAAGAGGAATCTATTCGAAGTATTATTTTCGAAAAAGAAACAGGTACTGCAAATCAGGGGAATCTTGGGTCGGAAGATATGAAGAAGTATGTCTATGTGCCTCTTCCTCCTCTTGCCGAACAGAAACGCATCGTTGCCAAACTTGAAGAAATCCTGCCGCTGTGTGAAAGGTTGAAATAATGGACAAGAAATGGTTTGAGGTGTTTTCGGATAGAGAGCACTGGGAAGAACTCACACAAACATATATCAAAAATGGCACCGCCCCCGGTAAAACTCCCTTTTCGCATGTAATAGATTTGTGGGAATATTTTAAATTCTGCATCTTGACAGACAACCGATTTTTCTTTGAACATCCTCTGTTGACCGTTGCAAAAGCGAAAATCGGTGAACATGTAATTACACTTCCTGCCAACACTACACTTTTCAGAGCCAGAATTGATTCCAATGATACACTTAGGGATCGAGCTCAGAACTTAATGCAAGTGGACCTATTAACCGAATTAAAGGAGAAAGGGGCAGTTCCGGGGAAAGCTGAAGTTGATAAGATGATTTCACGGTTTACCGGAACGGACGGATATTATACCTACCGAAAGCAGTGCCAAAGTGGATTTGAGGGTTTTTCGGCAGACGAGTGCATGTGCCCACCGCCGCACAAAGTGTCTCATGGAAGATGTAATCTTCCGAATTCACCGCATTTATATGCAGCAGCAGACATTCATACAGCCATAGCCGAAACGCGTCCGTATATTAGTGACACGATCAGTGTTGCATCACTTTGTTGCGAAAAGGATTTAAGAGTTATTGATTTTTGTTTTGATTGGAATGATCAGGATCGCTTAAGTGATTGGTTTTATTTGGCTATGAGTTCAGAGTTTTCTATGGTAAATAAAGGCAAAGAAAATGATTACTTCGCAACACAGTACTTAACGATGGTAGTAAAATCGTTGGGATACGATGGACTGACGTTTAAGAGCTCATTAGTTGTGAATGGCGTGAACTATGTTATCTTTGACGATTCTTTGTGCAAACCAATCTCATCAAAGCTATATTCGGTAATTCAGGCACATTACGATGTGCTTTCTGTGTGCATCAATTCTCACCTGAAAGGTTCTAATGGCGAGGATGTTCCGGATCCTCCATGGTCACGAAAATAATAAGGAAAGAGACGAGGTATATAGTGAATATAATTCAACCAAGATGGAAAGTTCCAGAATATACGAAAAAGCAAATTAATGAAGCGGGTGAAATACTGCGGAATGAGTCTTCGTCAGATCAAGAAAGAGAAAAGGCGTTATTGGTTGTAGACAACTGGCGATCCGCGCACGCTTATCCACTCCATGTTTTATACATGAATCTAAGGGATAAAGCGGGCTCAAGATCCGATGTGCTTGTTGCGGAACGACTTAAGCGAATTGATTCGATAGTAGGAAAATTAAAAATCCAAGAGAATATGCAACTATATAGGATGCAGGATTTAGGCGGTTGCAGAATGGTAGTGTCGACGCTGGATGATGTTTATGCCTACAGCAAAAAGTTTCAAGAATCGCGCATTAGGCATGAATGGAAAAAGACATACGACTACATAAAGGAGCCTAAACCATCTGGATATCGGTCTTTGCACCTAATTTACAAATTCAAAACAGACACACCGGAGAAAGATATTTACAATCAATATCCAATGCTCATAGAACTGCAGTTCCGTACGCACCTACAGCATATTTGGGCAACGGCACTTGAAACCATTGGCTTTTTTACCAATCAAGCGTTAAAAGCTGGTCAAGGAAACAAGGATATTCTGCGCTTTTTTGCAGTGGTATCATCATTATTTGCTATTAGGGAAGGTTGCCCCGTTGTCCCCGGAACCGTAAATGATGAGAATGAACTGATATCAGAGATTGAACAACTCAATGATCAACATCATATTTTGGATATGTTAAGGGCAATAAGGACCGTTATAGATCATGATTCAGATACCACACCAGACAAACGTGGTTACTATATTCTGCAGCTTAATTATGAAAGTCGGACATTGAAAAGATGGTTCTTCAAACCGAGTGAACTTGATAATGCGAATAGATTATATGACCATTTGGAGAAACGACGTGGAAACGCGCCGCTGGATATTGTTTTGGTTAGAGCGTCTTCATATTCGACGGTAAAGGCTGCATATCCTAATTATTTCATGGATATTGGTGAGTTTGTTGAGATTATAGCAGATTATTTGAAATAATAGCTGTATTGGTTCCTATAGATCGGAGAGTGAGCCGGTACTGGATGTGCTGATGATGCAAAGATAATAAAGGGTAAACTCTAAAAATATATAAATTCATGCGAAGTAAGGATTTTTTTAGGATAAAAAATATCCTTACACCAAGGGTACGAATAAGGGTATCGATAAGGGTATGTATTACATGCTGAAAAGCGCATAACCATCGAACAAATACAGATCTGCCCAAATTCATTTCTGGTACGAAAAATCGTACCCTTTCGGTGGTGATATACCCTTTACGAATTGGAAGCAGGATCAAAAAATCGACATCCTGCATTCACTTTTTGCTCAAAAAATACGCTTTGTACCCTTATTCGTACCCATTACAGATTGGAAAATCCTGAAATCATTGGAAAACCCGAAAAAACGCCAAAAGCACAAATGGCTTACCTATGCGATTTTTATCACATAAAGTAAGCCATTGGAACGGCGTTGTCCAATTCAAATCCTGTCTCCGCAACCAAAAAATCTCCTTGTCCAATCGGACAAGGAGATTTTTCTTGTATATTGAGCATCTGCATATTCTGTGATATACTTTACCTGAACCATTATGAAGGAGGAGTATATATGAAAAAGAGTATAATATATCTGGTTTTGCTTTTGGCTTTTGCGCTGTTTTCAGGTGCATGCTCGAGCGTTAATACAGAAAGCAATGATACGGCTGCATCCGAAAACGAAGTGACGGGGGAAGAGGTCATAGTCGATGCCGGGGAGCAGGAGCCTGCCGAGCCCGAACATTCAGAGTTGTATCTTCCGGAATATTCTCAGGAGCAGATTATCGAATACTTTGAAGAAATAGCCTTGAATATGGAGTACGCTGATGGTGAAGGCGATACATCGCTTGTTCAGAAATGGATTTCACCCATCCGTTATCGCATATACGGCAGTCCTACTGATGAGGATCTGAGGGTGCTGGAGGATTTGTTCAACAGGCTCAATGAAATTGAAGGGTTTCCGGGAATATATGAAGCGTCTGACGATGAGTATGAGGAACTGACGATAAGCTTTTTGGATTATGAGGATTTCTATGCCGCGTTTTCAACATTTCTTAATTATGAAGAAGCCTACGGAGCGACACAGTTCTGGTATTATACTGATACCAACGAAATCTACACCGCAAATGTAGGTTATCGCACAGACATTGATCAGACTACCCGCACATCCATTTTGCTTGAAGAGATAGTAAATGTGCTTGGCACAAGCGATACTGTATTGCGTGAGGACAGCGTTGTTTACCAGTATTCAAATGACAATCTTGAATTGAGTGATGTGGACTGGATAATCCTGAAGCTGCTTTATAATCCGGCAATCAGCTGTGGCTCAGATTATGAAGAGTGCAGAGAGAGCATATGTGAATTGTACTATTGAATAAACCGCAATAATCGGCAGGGACAAAGTGTTTCTGCCGATTGCCTTTTTCTGAAGCCTTTGTGCATTCGCTGCGGAATAATTGATATCTCTGACTGTGATGGGGAAATCTGACGAATTTAACAAATTGCAATAAAATACACGGGATATACGAGGGGGGTATTGTAAAAAACGTTGATTATTGTGATGACTAGTGGTATAATATGTGAAGTGTAAATTAAATAATGCGAATTTTTCATGATAAATAAAACTATTGGACACACATATGTCCGGTGGCGTTTTCATTATTAAACAAAAAGCATCAAAAGCTATCTGCAATGGAGGGTAAATAATGGAAAGCACAAAACTGGATCGTGTTCTGGAGATATTCTTCCGCTGTCTGCGCGGAGAAGATATATCAGTGCAGCGGCTGGCTGACGAATATGAAGTTTCAACAAAGAGCATATCCCGCAGCATAAATGACCTGAAGGCATTTCTTGCCGACCACCGTGAGCTGGTTGGAAACACAGAGCTTGTATATTCCCATCAGAGCAAATGTTATAGGCTTCATATGGATGAATTTCTTTCGAACAAGGAGCTTTTTGCGCTGGTAGAAGTAATGATCGGAGCAAGGGCGTTTTCGAAAATGGAGCTTTTGGCACTGACCGATAAGCTCAAGCGATTTACCACCACAGAAGACCGCCCGATGCTCAATGAGTTGATCCGTAAGGAGATATATCATTATCCGGAGATCAAACACGATTGCGAAAGCGTGCAGAACACGCTGTGGCAGCTGGTGAACTGTATCAACGAAAAGCAGGAGATATCGGTTGAATATTACCGCATGGACCGTAAGTGGGTGACACGCCGTATAATTCCGGTGTCGGTCATGTTCACTGACTATTATTTTTATCTGATTGCCTTCAAAACTGACGGCGACAGGGAAAGACCGACATATTTCCGGGTGGACAGGATAAAGCACATCACTGAGCATCGCAAGAGATTTTCAATGGATGAAACCCCGTCCTTTGATGAGGGACTCCTGAGAAAGCGCAGTCTGTTTATGTTTCCCGGAAAGCTTCAGACCATTCGCTTTGAATTCACCGGTCCTTCCGTACAGGCTGTGCTTGATAAGCTGCCGACGGCAAGGATTATCGAGCGCATGGGCGGCAGCAGATATCTCATCGAAGCAGAAGTCTACGGCGATGGGATAAAGATGTGGCTGCTGAGCCAGGGGGCATGGATAAAGGTGATTTCACCGCCTGAGTTTGTGGAGGAAATGGTAGATGAAATCGGGAAGATATATTCACAGTACAATGAAAACTGATAAAACAAAAGGATGAGTTGGGGTGCTGCTGGCGATTTTGCTTTTGTTCAGGTTGTATAGTTGTTTGCAGATGGAAGACAGCACAGGATAATAAAATGTTGAAGTTTTCATGCAGAAAGATTATAATAATGCCGATAAATCTGTGAATACCTGAATGGAGGGACAGACTTGAACAAAGAAAAGCTCTCGGCGATTGCAAAAGCAAAGGCGGCAATTGGCAGTCTTACGCCCCTGAAAGGGCATGACTGCGGAAAGCTTTGTTCAGCGGCATGCTGCAAGGGCGACGAACAGACGGGGATGTATCTCTTTCCCGGGGAGGAGACAGTGCTGCGCACTGTGGAGCTTCCCGACGGCTTAAGACTTGCGGTGTGTGACGGTCACTGCGACAGGGAAACAAGACCTCTTTCGTGCATGATTTTTCCGTTCTTTCCGACAGTTGACGAAAAGGGAAAGGTGTATGCGGAGATTGACGCAAGGGCTTACGGTGTATGCCCGCTGGCGTTTCACAGTGAAGAAGTGGTATTTGACAAAGCCTTTCTCAGAGCGGTCAGAGATGCAGGACGGATTCTTGCGAAAGATGAAAAATGTCTTGAATTCATGCACAGAATAACAGCCCAGATAGACGAGATAAATGAAATCAGAGACACTGTAATGTCAGATGATTGACGCCCGTTAAGTAAAAAGAAATCCCCCGCATTCTCTTTTGCAGAGAATGCGGGGGATTGTTGTAAGGGGATTACTGGTCTGATGCATAGAAGATGCTTTCGAAAAAGCGGATGAAGAAAGCAGGGAGCTGCTCGTATACGCTGTCCAGCTCCGCGTCGCTGAGCCTTCCTCTTTTCTGTCGCTCCCTCAGTCTTGCGGCGAGGTTGTAGACTTCCTTCAGCTCCTTGTCAACGGAACCGATTGCTGCGTTTGCTGTGGGGTCGGAACGATATGCTGCCATGTTGTCAGCCTCCTGAAAATTGGATTCCCTGCCGAAAACAGTGCAGGAAAAACAAAAGAGCCTGTTTTCGGAAAAGGGTAGACTTCTCCTGTAAGAGAAGTCTATTATCCAAAAACAAGCAGCAACATGGCTGTATTCAATTTACGAGTGTATTATACTACAGGAGAATTATTATGTCAACAGCTTGCGCCGAAAATATTTATTGTTGCGCAGAGAGATTTTTGTGGTATTATAAATTATGGAAAGAAATCATAAGGAGGAATATGTATGAAATCAAAAGTATACTTCAGCAGAGAGATAACACCGGAAAAGGTGCTGGAATTATATAAGACACTGGGCATCGAACTTGAGGGACGGGCAGCGGTAAAGGTTCATTCAGGAGAAGCAGGAAACCAGAATTTCCTCACTCCCGAATTCTGGGCGCCTGTTATAAACCATGTGGGCGGCACTGTCATTGAGGGCAACACCGCCTATGAAGGTCAGCGCAACACAAGGGAAAAACACCTCGAAATCATGAAGAAGCACGGCTGGAGCGACCTTTTCGAGGTTGATATTCTTGACGGCGAAGAGGATGATATCGTCCTTGAAGTAAAAGGCGGAAAGCATCTTACCGAAAACTATGTCGGAGCGCATATTAAAAATTACGATTCAATGCTGGTGCTGTCCCATTTCAAGGGTCATCCCATGGGCGGCTACGGCGGAGCAATCAAGCAGCTTTCCATCGGCATTGCATCCTCCTACGGCAAAGCGCATATCCACGGCGCGGGAGAGGCAGAGAAGATATGGTCTTCCGACCATGATTCCTTCCTTGAGTCCATGGCAGAAGCTGCAGGAAGCGTTATCGAGCTGTTTGGCGGAAAGATTGCATATATCAATGTCATGAAAAACATGTCCGTAGACTGTGACTGCTGCGCGGTGGCAGAGGACCCCTGTATGGAGGATATCGGAATCCTTGCATCCCTTGATCCCATAGCAATCGACCAGGCATGCATAGACCTTGTCTATGCAGCAAAGGACGACCCGGGACAGGGCCATCTGCTTGAAAGGATAGAGAGCAGAAATGGCATACACACCATCGAAAAAGCTGCAGAAATAGGCTACGGCTCAAGAGAATATGAGCTTATCGAGCTGTGAGCGTATTGACAATATAATGTGTTTATCCTAATATTAATACAATAGTCACAAAAAATCGAATATCAAGGAGAGAGAAAAGTGTTCGGAGAAAAACACCTGATAATTCTGGGTATATCTCTGGCGGTCATAATCCTGTTCAGTATTCTTGCAAGAAAGATAAAGCTGGAAACTGCCTGCAGGATTCTGCTTGTGATCGGAGTTGCATCGGAGATTACAAAGATTTTCTACTACATTATCGCAAACGAGGAAACCCATGGGGGAATTCTTCCCAAAACCGACCTGCCCTTCCATCTTTGCTCAATACAGATACTTCTTATCACTATTGTAAACGTAGTACCCAATGAAAAAATCAGGCGCTTCATTTTCAGCTTCATGATGCCCAGCTGCCTTCTCGGAGGAATAGCCGCACTGCTTATCCCCACGACCTCATCCCTTACAGGCGGCATTGCAATCACCATTCAGTATTTCGGCTATCACGCAGCAATTATCGTCTTTGCAATCAAACTTATCGGCGCAGCAGAATTCAGACGCACAGTAAAGGACTATTTCAACTGCCTGAAATTCCTTCTTGTCATGATGTTCTTTGCGGTGTACATAAACAGCATCCTGTACGACGGAGTGTCCAACATAAATTATATGTATGTTGCATCTCCTCCTCAGGAAGGACTTCCCTTCCTCAACGAAGACCACGGATGGCTGGTATATATCGTTCATTATGCAAGCCTCGTGCTTTTCTGCGTTACAATATTCTATATCAAGCCGATTTTTGCAGCAATCTTCAGGTCAAAGAAGAAGGAAGAGATTGCAGAGCCTGCAGTCACAGAAGAGTAAGTTTGAAAGCGGCGCAGATTCTGCGCCGCTTTTGCGTATAAAGGAGGGTTTATATGATTCATTACGGAATGCCTGCGCTTATGGAAATGCCTGCATTTGTCGATTGCGCAAGACTCTGCAGAGAGCTGGAGCTTGATTTTGTGGAGTTCAATATGAATCTGCCCGAGTACCACAGCGACAGAATCGATATTGAAGAAATCAGGACAGCGATGAAGGAGTACAAGGTTTACTGCACTGTACACCTTGACGAAATATTCAACCCCTTTGACCTCAACTGCGTTATTGCAGATGCATGGAATGACATATTCTCCTATGCTGCCGATACTGCAAAAAAGACAGGCGCACCGATTATAAACATGCACCTTCTGGACGGGATATATTTTACAATGCCCGAGGGGAAGATTTACCTTTATGATAAATACAAATCGGAATATCTTGCTCGGGTGAAGGCATTTTCCCGCAGAGTAACCGAAAAGCTGAAGGGTACGGACACCGTACTCTGCATTGAAAACTGCGGCGGATACAGGGGCTTTCACGAAGAAGCCATAGAGCTGCTCCTTGAAAATCCGCATATTGCCCTGACCCTTGATATCGGTCACAGCCACGCAGCAGGAGGGGTTGACGAGCCTTTTATTCTGTCGCACAAGGATAAGCTCCGCCATTTCCACATCCATGACGCACTGGGTGAGAAAAATCATAAAACCCTCGGCACAGGGGAAATTGACCTGAATAAATATTTAGCTCTGGCTGAAGAGACAGATTCAAGGGCAGTAATAGAAACAAAGACAATCGAAGCACTTCGCGATTCTGTTGCTTATCTAGGCAGAAAAACGGATTCAAAGGGGTGATATCCTTTTGCGTGGTCGCAGCCACATATTTAATTGAATCAAAAAGCCTCGGGGAGTAAAGCAAGCTTTACTACCCGAGGCTTTAAAAATATGATCAGTTGAGGACTGCCGTCCTCAAACACCTGCGTCAAGGGCAGCGCCCTTGACAAAGCTGTCGCCTTTGAAAAGGCGAGCGAAACTTTTGATTTTACAGTGTCATCAGAAGCTTTTCAAAGTCAACAGAAAGGCAGGTTGTGCAGACTGCGATAACGGGACCGGACATGAATACAGTGCCGTCCTCAGCGATTTCAACAGACAGATCACCGCCGGGCATATGAACGGTTACCTTGTTGCCTGTAAGACCCATTCTGAAAGCCTCGCTTGCAGCAACGGTTGCACTGGTACCGGATGCAAGGGTGTAGCCTGCGCCGCGCTCATAGGTTTCAAGTCTGATGTTCTCCTTGTCAACGACCTCCATGACGTTGGTGTTGATAGGCTCGGCAAAAACCTCGGTGCGCTCGATATATTCGCCAATTTCGCGAACCATCTGAGCGGAGATATGCTCCATGGGAATAACGCAGTGGGGATTGCCGATGGTAAGGCAGGTGACGTAGCACTCAAGACCGTCGAGCATCATGCGCTTTCCGATAAGCTTCTCGCTGTTGTTCTTTTCGGGGTCATCCATATATGCGATCTCGCCCATGGCAACCTTGGTTTCGCTGCTGTCCTCGTTGAGACATTCAACCTTGATTTCTCCGCCGGGAGTCATAAAGGAGAATTTGCTGTCGGTAACGTAGCCTGCATCGCGCAGGTAGTGTGCAAAAATACGCACGCCGTTGCCGCTGTTTTCGG
The DNA here is from genome assembly GCA_045604945.1 of Acutalibacteraceae bacterium. Taxonomy (GTDB): domain Bacteria; phylum Bacillota; class Clostridia; order Oscillospirales; family Acutalibacteraceae; genus JAISGQ01. The sequence goes on along the minus strand of JAZUPA010000110.1, from coordinate 12,318 downwards.
CTTCGCTGCCGTCGGGATTGTAGATGCGAAGGGATATCTCATCGCCGTTGAGGATAGGTCCGTAAAGGATGCCGTCAGAGCCGATGCCGAAATGCCTGTCGCAGATGTATCTGATTCGTGCAGGGTTAAGTTCAAAATTATATTTGTAGGGATCAAGAACAAGGTAATCATTGCCAAGACCGTGATATTTTCTGAGAATAATACTCATAGCTTCCACCTCCGATATTATCTGATAATATAATATGATATTCTGAGAAAAATTATAATAGTCATAAGTGCTTGAAATGTTGCAAAAAGTGCTATAGAATAATTATAAGAGGTGAGATTATGGAGTATGAGAAGAGAGGCTATCTCAACAGTAACTTCAGGCTGTTTCATATAAACGACAGGACCGACAAAACCTTTGATTATCATTATCACGAGTTTGATAAGATAGTGGTGATGCTTGAGGGGGATGTAACATATACTGTCGAGGGAAATACCTATCATCTCAAACCCGGCGATATTACCCTTGTCAGCCATAACGAGATACACCGCCCTGAGATAAATCCGAATGTTCCGTACAATCGCTATATCCTCTATGTAATGCCGAATTATATTTCCAAGGCAGGGGATGAAGAGCCTTCTCTTTCAAATTGCTTCCGTATGGCATCGGAGAAAAGCGAGCATGTGCTGAGCGTGGAGGGCGCCCGCTTTGAAAAAATCGTCGGACTGCTTGAGGAGCTTGAAGCAGCACTCACAAGCGATAAATACGGCGCCAAGCTTTATTGCTCCGCGCTTTTTGTGCAGCTGATGATACTGATAAACAGAATCACCTTTTCAAAGCGTCCCCACACCGTCAAAAGCGAGCCTGCAGATGAGCGCATCGTGGCGGTAATCAGATTTATCAACGACAACCTTACCGAGGAAATGTCAATCGAGCGGATTTCCAAAAAGTTTTTCATAAGCCGATACCACCTCATGCGCATCTTCCGTGATGCAACAGGCGAGACGATACACAGCTATATCCGAAAAAAACGGCTTCTCAGAGCAGCAGAGCTGCTCAGACAGGGTATGCCTGTTGTAAAGGTCAGCGAGGAGTGCGGTTTTTCTGAATACTCCACCTTTCTCAGGGCATTCAGAGCGCAGTTTGGAAAGGCTCCCTCCAAAATAACAAGCGAAGAGTCTGCAATGGCAGATATATATGATTATTAACAATGCAGATGTTGACCTGCGAATTATCAGAGGTTATAATTATATAAAATTATTAAGGCAGGTGCGCCCTTGGAAAACGTGAGAAGAGACCCCCTTGGAGGCGGAAAGATAATATATGTAAGCGATTCGCACACCTTTGGGACGGATGCTGTACTGCTTGCGGATTTTTCAATGGCGAGAAGGCGGGATAATGCCCTTGACCTTGGCACAGGCTGCGGAATAATTCCCCTTTTGTGGCTCAGCGGAGAGACAACAGCCCATGCAACGGGGCTTGAGATAGCACCTGCAGCGGTTGCCATGGCGCAGAAAAGTGCAGAGGAAAACGGCTGGAGCGAAAAGATGAGCTTCGTAAATGCTGATCTGCGAGAGATAAAGAGTGTCCTTCCCTGCGAGAGCTTTGACCTGATCACCTGCAATCCGCCTTATTTCAAGGCGGATTGCGGATACATAAGCCCTGAAAATGCAAGGGCAAATGCGAGAACAGAGCTTACATGCACCGTGGACGATGTCTGCAGGGCAGCGTCGCTGGTGCTTAAATACGGCGGAAGATTCTGTATGTGCCACCGTCCCGAGCGGCTTACCGATGTGCTGCTGAGCATGAGGCAGCACAAAATCGAGCCGAAGCGCCTGCGCTTTGTCCAGGACAGACAGGGAAAAGCCCCGTGGCTGTTTCTTGTAGAGGGCAGGAAGGGCAGTAAAAGCTCACTGGAAATACAGGCTCCGCTTATCATGAAGAATGATGACGGAACAAGAACGGAAGAAATGAAAAGAATTTACGGAAAATACGGGGAGGGATTCAATTGACGGGAAAACTGATACTTGTCGGCACTCCCATAGGCAATCTCTCCGATTTCAGCCCCAGAGCGGTGGAAAACCTTCAGCAGTGCGATTTCATCGCAGCGGAGGATACAAGAGTTACTCTGAAGCTGCTCAATCACTTCGGAATAAAAAAGCCCGCAGTCAGCTATTTCGAGCACAACAAATATGAGCGCGGAGAGCAGATATGTAAGAGGATTTTAGACGGTGAGACCTGCTGCCTGGTTACGGACGCTGGTATGCCTGCAATAAGCGACCCGGGAGAGATGCTTGTTGCACAGTGCGCTGAAAAGGGAATAGAGGTGCTGTGTGTACCGGGACCCAGCGCAGTGGTTACAGCTCTTGCACTGTCAGGTCTGCCAACGGGCAGGTTTACCTTTGAGGGATTTCTGAGCGTTGCGAAGAAGAGCCGCTTTGCCCACCTTGAAGAGGTGAAGAACGAAAGACGGACAATGATATTCTATGAAGCTCCCCACAAGCTGCTGAGCACCCTTGAGGATATGTACTCAGTCTGGGGAGAGCGAAGAATATCCCTTGCAAGAGAGCTTACAAAGCTCCATGAAGAGACCCGCCGCACAACCCTCAGCGAAGCGATAGCGTATTACAGAGAAAAACCGCCCAAGGGCGAGTTTGTGCTGGTTATCGAAGGAGCAGCAGAGGAAGAAAAAAAGGAATATACCTTTGAGGATGCAGTGGCTATTGCGAAGGAACATATCGCAAACGGCATGTCCACCAGCGAAGCAGCAAAGAGAGCTGCAGCCGAAACGGGAATAAAAAAGGCAGAAATATATAAAATAATAGTCAGTTAAAGCCAGTGAACGGTTGAATACGAAAGGAGAACAATATTATGAAAGCATGGAGCAAGATTCTTATTGCTGCAGCTGCAGCAACCGCAGCGGTAGTAGTTGCAAAGAAGGTTATCGACGAGATTGAAAAGAATGACAGAGACAGCAAGATCGTCAAGGGATACAGAACCGCAGTTGATACAGTGAAAAACCTCATCAACGGAGTACAGGAGGGTAAGCCCAAAAACTTCAGCACCAGCGGCTACGATGTTGATTTCTGCGACGAGGATGACGAGCTCTGCCGCTGCATGTGCGATGAGTGCCTGTTTGATGACGGCTGCGGCAATGATGAAGACTGTGTTTCCTTCATGGATACAGAGGAAGATCAGGATTTTTTTGATGATTCCCTTGAGTTTGTCCAGACCGAAAACGCAGAGCCTACAGAAGAAGAGATGCAGGCAATCATAGATGAAGAGCTGGCACAGGAGCATATCGACCAGATACTCAGCGAGATGGATATTGAAGACGGAGATACCGATGAAGGCACAGATGATGCCGGAAGCGAGGAATAAATGAGATACAGATACGGAAGAAATGTGCTGGTGACGGGCGCCTCAGGGGGCATCGGTCTTGCCTGCGCAGAGCTTTTTGTGAAAAAGGGCTACAATGTCTGCGCTGTATCCCGTTCTGCACCTCCGAGAGACGGTATGCGCACGCTGAAAATGGATGTGTGCAATGAAGAGAGCATAAAGGCGGCATATGAAATCCTTGAAAAGGAGGGCATGCTCCCTGATATAATCGTGCATTGCGCAGGAATGGGCATAGGCGGTGCTGCGGAGGATACAGACAGCGATGCTGCGCACCGCCAGATGGAGACAAACTATTTCGGCGTTCTGAACGTAAACAGACGCTTCATGCCCCATATGCGTGAGCAGGGCAGGGGAATGGTGATAGTGGTCACCTCCGTTGCTGCGTTCATTGCAATTCCCTATCAGTCACATTACAGCGCATCCAAGGCAGCCCTCGAAAGCTACTGCCGATGCCTGAGGATGGAGGCAGGAAAATACGGAATAAGAGCAGCCTGTGTAGCTCCGGGAGACACAAAAACAGGCTTTACCAGCGCCAGAAATATGGCGATTCCCGAAGGCTCCGCCTATAAAGAGGACTGCGAAAAATCCGTTGCGAAGATGGCAAAGGATGAGCAGAACGGCAAGCCGCCCGAAAGCGTGGCAAAGGTAGTTCTGCGCATTGCAAAGCGCAGAAATCCGCCCATTCGCACAACGGTGGGCTTTGGCTACAAATGCATAGCAATGCTTGAAAAGCTTCTTCCGAAGGCTTTGGTGGAAAAACTCGTAAAGCTTCTTTATACATAACAATAATTAAAAGCCCCGACATTCTGTCGGGGCTTTTTTCATCAGGATAAGGTTGTCTCAATCGACTGGATGAGATATGTTTCACGACCGTTATAAGAGGTCTTGCCGAGTACCGCAGTGCCGCTGCCGATAACAGTGCAGCCTGCGCTTTCTGCATTTTTGGCGGTCATGTAATAGTATTCGGAATCGTTGCCCTGAGATGAGAAGAGCTTGAATGTTACAGTGACAATGTCGCCGGACTCAGTGCAGCCTGTGATGATTGCAAAGCCCTTGGACTGAGCGATTTCCTTGAAATAATAATTGCCGCTGTAATAAAGCCACCCGTCGCCGCTGTCGCCGGCAGCGGGATAAATCTGGGCGTTATTGCCGAAGTAATGGCTGATGCGCTGCTTTACAAGGCTCTCGGAGATACTGTAGTTGTATGTATCATCGCCGTAGGAGAAGCCGTCGGAGATGCTGCTGTATACAGATGAATTCATCGAAAGACTGGAAACGGCAAATGCTGCCAGGTCTTCGGATGAGATGGAAGAGTTGATGTTGATAAGCCCTGTTTCGGTAAACGCAGAAATAAAGGCGTTGATATCAGCAAACTCAGAAATGCTCATTCCTCTTGGAACAGAGCTGCCCTCGGGAGCAGGTGCGCTGTCAGCATCAGAATCTGAAACATCCCCTGCAGAGGTATCCTCTGAATCCTCATCGCTGTCAGAAACAACGGGAGTGATTACGGGAGCTTCGACCGACCCGCCGGAAGAAGGGGGGATATATATGCCGTTGTCCGACTGCTCGAATATTCCCGAAAAATAAAGCAGTCCTGCCATACCCGCAAGAAGAACGACAGCGAGAACGGTCATTATTACATTGCCGACCTTTCTCTTTTTGTTTGCCTTTTCGTTAGCCATGGCAGCGGCTCTTGCCTGAGGAGAATAAACATTGGTGGAAACCGCAGTATACTGCGCTGCACCCTCTCTGCTGGTGGAGAGAACGGGAGCGGAAGACCTGAAACCGCCTGTTATATAAGGCGACTGCATCATGGATGAGCCGTAGGTCTGATAATTGGGTTTTGAAACAGCGTCTGAAACCTGACCCGGATAGGGATTTACAGTGTCAACAGGGGGCTGGGCAGGGATATAGGAAGCCCTTTGCGGAGGGGTGTGAGTGATGTAGGGCTGGGCAGGGGGAGTCTGCTGCGCGGGAGCAGAATACGGGTTCTGCTGTGCCGGAGCGGAGTTCAGCCTTGTGCCGCATTTTCCGCAGAACATTGTTCCCGGGGCAGAATTGAAGCCGCAGTTAGGACAAAACACAAAAGTCACCACACAATACGCTAGAATCAGAGACGGATAACACTATATCACAATACTCTAATCTATAATATCACACGGAAGAAGAAATATCAATTTAATTTTTATAAAAATTACAAATATACAGGTTTTGGGATGAATTTTCTTTCAGCAGGACAGCGTCGGCGGGAAACTGCAGGGAATTCTTCCTTCAGCAAACCGTGAAAAAACAAGGCGATTGTGCCTTCGGAGAGCAGTGAAGACTGTGTGGTATTCATGCTGAAAAGTTCAATATTCCTAAAGCCGTATCGTACAGAGAGCATCCGGGCAAGTTTTTCTGCAGGAGCACGGTCTCCGCTGTAGGAAATGCAGAGCGGCATGGAGTTTTCGCTGCAGCAACGGGCAGCAAGCTCTGAAACCTGCTCAGGAGCGCAATGGGAAAAGAATACGCCGCCGAAAAGGTCAGAAACTGAATGAACAGTATCTTCTCCTGTTATCGCTGCCCGCAGCATGGAAGGGAAGCTGAGAAGTCCGCTTTTATAAGAGGAAACGGCATCCCTCGAAATAACAAAGCCGTTTATGTTCTTTTTGAATGAATCAAGAGCGCCTGCACAGTCAGAGGCACCAATGCCCTCAAAGCGCATGCGGACAGCCTTGTAAAGCAGCAGAGTGCAGCCGCAGGATACCGAGCAGGAGTCGATAATATAAATCTCAGCATCCCTGTTCTGGGCAGTCAGAATATCGCGGGCAATGAAAGCGTTTGCGTATGCCTGCTCGAACAGACTGCCTGCGCTTATGTGAAGAACAGGCTGTCCTTCTGAAAGAATCCGCCTCCAGAAATCCACATATTCCGCAATTTCAGGAGCATGGGTGGATATTTCCGCTGCGCTGCGGATGGGAGAATCGGCAGTATCGCAGTAGATATTGCCGTCGCAGCTGTAAGAAAAGGGGATAATTCTGATGTCGTGTTTTTCTGTATAGGTATCTGTGATATTGCACATGGAATCAACGGTAATAATAAAACTCATATTGTTGCACCTCGCATAACATGTTATCTTTGTTTTGGAATCGTTATATCTAGTAACCAAAACCAGATTACAACGTAATTTTAAATTTGTCAAGTGGTAATCCGAAAAATAAATAATAGAAATTCCAATTACATCATTGCGTTTCTTTAATGTATGTGATATAATTATTGCAAACAGGAGGTATGGACATGCAGAAAGAAAAGGTGCTTGATATACTGAATAAGTGGAAGGAGAGACTGGAATACTATAATCTGCCTTCATGGGACGATATGCCTGACCTTGAGCTGTATATGGATCAGGTGGTTATTCTGGTCAATAAATATCTTTCGATAATTTCCCGTGAGGGGGACAGCGAAAAAACCGTAACCCCGGCAATGATAAACAACTACGTCAAGATGAAGATAATCCCTGCGCCGATAAACAAGAAATATTCAAGGATACACATTGCATATCTGATCATGGTATGCATACTGAAGCAGACCATGAATATCTCATCGGTAAGAAAGATGATACCCCTTGAAACGGATTCAGGTGAAGCAAGGGAAATGTACGAGCGCTTTGTCATAACCCATAAGAAGGTTTCCACAGAATATACAGGACAGCTGTCGGTGCTGGCAGAGCCCATCTACAGCGAAACAGAAACCGATATGGCGGTGCAGGGGTTTGTTCTGGAAACGGCAATACAGGCAAACCTGTCCAAGCTGATTACGGAAACAGTGCTTGAAGCAAATGAAAATACCGAAGGGGAAGAAACTGAGTAAAAAATTCATCGGTATTTCATACTATCGGGCGAAAAATGTATTACAATAAGAAAAAAAGAAAGGAAGAAATAATTATGGCAGTATTAGAGCTTACAAAAGATAATTTTGACAGTGTGATCAATGGCGATAAAAAGGTACTTGTTGATTTCTGGGCGCCCTGGTGCGGACCTTGCCGTATGCAGGGACCTATTGTTGACTCCCTTGCAGAGGAGTACGACGGCGTGTTTGCAGTCGGAAAGGTCAATGTTGACAGCGACCCTGAAATCGCAAGCAGATACGGCATTATGAGCATACCCACCATTCTTGTTTTTGAAAAAGGCGAGGTCATAGCCAACGCTGTAGGACTTCGCAGCAAGGAAGATCTGATAAAATTGCTCGAAGGCTGATAAGCCTTCGAACATTCAAAATAGTGAAGAAATAGAGCAGAATTGGTTAAAATGCACATATTTACATTTTGTCTCACATAGTTGCGCAAGCAACTAAATGTTTACATAAACAATTAAAATTGCACATAGCTAATTCATAATTATAGTTCATACTATAGTCTAGAGGTTGATGCAGAGGAATGCCAGGCTTCTGCTGAAAGACTTCTACTTTCTTCATTTTTTCTCCTTCCATATTTGTTGCCAGAATTAGTATACGCTAATAAAGAGAACCCCGACGAAGAGGCGTCGGGGTTCTCTTTTGCGGTGCATTAATAAATGAAAAATCCGCAGAAATCATTCTGCGGATTTTTGCTTTTACTGATCGGAAGCTGAAACATCGCCTGCAGGGGCATTGCCTTCTGCATAGATCACAATATAATCGCTGTCAGCTTCATTGATGAGCCAGAGAGCAAGCTCGCCTTCCACAACCTCAGCCTTGCCGGGGGTATTGCCGTTTGCGTAGGTGGGAAGTGAATGTCTGATGCAGGGGTTATTGGTGTAGAGCTTGACCGAATTGCCGTTCTTTTCAAAGCCGTAGATGATCATGCACTGAACATCCTTTGTGCCGGTGTCGCTGTAACGGGCGAGGATAATATTGCCTGCGCGCAGCTCGGTGAGAACAGCATCGGTGGTGATATCCTCACAGATTGCAGCGTTTTCGCCGTATTCAGAAAGAACAGAAACGATAAGGTCGTTGTCCCATTCGGAGTCGGAATCTTCGATATAGGTATCTCTGAGAGCTCTTACGGAGTATTCTGTGTGACCGCTCCAGTGGAGAGCCATTGCAGCTGCAGCAACAGTTGCGTTGTCCTCAGCATAATCACCGGAGTCGAGAGTGGTCATAAACCAGTTGCCGTCGGCATTGTTGATTACCTTCTCGGGCTCTTCCTCGGGGGGATAATAGCTTTGTGCAGCGTAGAAGCTTTCAAGAGAAGAGAGTGCGCTGCAGATGACATTCATAGTAAGATGGTCGTAATAGTGGTAGTCACCTTCGTTGTTCCAGGAAACGAAGCAGTGGTTGGTAAAGTCTGCAACCATAGAGGGGAGCTCATAGGCGCGCAGCTTGTAATCGGGGGTGAAGAGGTTTGAATTTTCGGGGAAGTTTTTCATGATTGCGTAATCAATCATGACCTTTGCACTCTCAGCGGTGCAGTCAGAAAGGGTGATCTGACCCTGAACATCGGTATCGTAGCCTGCCTTGAGAATAAGGAGCATGTTATCGGCAAGGTCAAGTCTTGTGACAGCTTCCTCGGACTGAGCCATTACGCTGTCGATGGAATTGAAGATATTGATGGAAGCGATGCGGGCAGCCCAGTCGCTTTCGAGCTTGATGCCTTCGCCGTCCTCTGCAGCCTCGCTGCTGCCGGCAGCCTCATCCTCACCGTTGTCGGAAAAACCGGAAACATAGTCATAATTGATTCCTGCAGGGGTGTACATACCAAGGAAAAGCTCAGCATAGCGGACAAAATCCATAAGCTTTACGTTTCCGCTGCCAACACCGTAAACCTCATAGTTGATCTCACTCATAAGAACAGCGAGAGTATCGACAAACATGGCGGTGGTAGCATCGCTGTCGGCGATGAGCTTATCGGAATAACTGTAGTCGGGGATAAGTGCAAGGAGCTTTTTGGAAGCAGTATCGGAAACCGATGCAGAGACAGAGGAATAATCAACCTCTTTGCCTGTTCTTGTTTCGTACCATGAGATAAGAGCGCTTGCCATCTGAGTGGCAGAAACGGGAGAATCCATATTGTAAAGATCCACATTGACCCCGAAGGCTGCAACAGCCATGGCGTTTTTAAGAATCTCATAGTCAGCTATGCAATCGGGAATATATCCTGAAACCTCACATCTGTCGGCGTCAAGAATCACACCGGGCAGCATGATTTTCTGTCCCTGAGTGCCTTCAAGCCATGAGAGGAGGACGGTCTCACCGTCGACGACCTCAACGCTGTAGCGCATTTTACCAACAAGTTCATTGTCTTCATTGGAGTTTGCCAGCTTGAGAGATGCAATAATCTGCTCAAAATAAGGCACTATAGTGTCGTTTATACTGCCGGCACTCCAGACACCGCGGACATTGGGAAGCTGATAAGGGTCAGTGCCTTCTGCATCAACTCTTGCGCCGAAGAAGCCTGTGCAACCGCTGAGCACAAACATTCCGCACATCACAACGGCAAGAAGAGCTGCCAGAAACGCATTTCTGCTCTTGTTCTGAATCACTTCATCATTTCCTTTCGTATGTATGTGAAATCAAAAAAATGCTTATACAAAATCTTTGAAATTATAACACAGAGTTATTTCCATTGCAACGATGAAAGAGTAAAGTATTTGTTACTTTTTCGGTTTTCGAAGGCAATAAACCCTCAAAAAGCTTTACATGCACTTTTAAGTAGGCTAAAATAGTCACCGAAAAGGGGCTGTAACTTATATGAATGAACTTACAAAGGTAACAATATATACGGACGGAGCATGCTCGGGCAATCCGGGACCGGGAGGCTGGTGCGCGATACTTGTCTGCATGGGCAAGGAAAAGGAGATATCCGGCGGCTCATCGGACACGACGAACAACCGCATGGAGCTTACAGCGGTAATCGAAGCGCTGAAGGCGCTTAAAAGAAAATGCAGCGTCCATATTGTGACCGATTCAAAGTATGTGGTGGACGGAGTGACAAAGGGCTGGGCGAGATCATGGAGAGCAAAGGGCTGGAAGAAAAGCGACGGAAAGCCTGCTCTGAACCCCGAAATGTGGGGCGAGCTTCTTGATGAACTCGACAAGCACGAAGTGACCTTTGAGTGGATAAAGGGACATGCAGGGCATGAATACAACGAGCGTTGTGATACAGTTGCAGTAATGCAGACAGAACGGCACAGAAAATGAATAATTCTACAAAAATTTGGTAAACCTATTGAAAAGTGGACTAATTTAGTATATATTAAAAGCCGAAGAAAAAATATGACTTTGAAAGGTCTTAGATCATTTTGGAAAAAAGGTTTGTTTATGCGGACAACGCGGCAACAACAAAGGTTTCCCGCGAAGTGTTCGATGCAATGAGCGAGTTTTATCTCGACAATTATGGAAATCCCTCCTCCATCTACTCCAAGGGTATCGAGGCGGCAAAGGCTCTGATGGACGCACGTCAGACCCTTGCAGACTGTCTGGGTGCAAAGCCCAATGAAATCTTCATAACCTCCTGCGGTTCTGAGGCTGATAACTGGGCTATAAAGGGCGCAGCCCGGGCGATGGCAAAGAAGGGTAAAAAGCACATAATTACTACAGCGATAGAGCATCATGCAGTGCTCCACACCTGTGCAGCTCTTGAGAAAGAGGGCTTCGAGGTAACATATCTTCCCGTTGACAGCGAAGGTCTTGTCACCGCACAGCAGGTCAGCGATGCAATCCGCGAGGATACAGCTCTTGTCACCGTCATAATGGCAAACAACGAGATCGGCACCATTCAGCCCATAGCTGAAATCGGAGCAGTCTGCAAGGCAAAGGGAGTCCTTTTCCATACTGATGCGGTTCAGGCGGTGGGACATATTCCTGTAAATGTCAAAGAGCTCAATGTAGATATGCTTTCTGTTTCCGGTCATAAGTTCCACGCACCCAAGGGCGTAGGTCTTCTTTATGTCCGTCTGGGAGTCAGAGTAGAAAATCTTATCGACGGCGGCGCACAGGAACGCAACCGCAGAGCAGGAACTGAAAACATCGCAGGTATTGTCGGAATGGCTGTTGCTCTTAAAAACGCTATAGACAATATGGAAAAAACAAACGCAAAGCTTACAGCAATGCGTGATAAGCTCATTGAGGGCGTTCTTAAAATCGAGCGTTCACGACTCAATGGCTCCACCGCTCAGCGTCTGCCGGGCAATGCAAACTTCTGCTTTGAGGGCATCGAGGGCGAATCCCTCCTGCTTCTCCTTGATAATGCAGGTGTGTGCGCATCCTCAGGCTCTGCCTGTACTTCGGGTTCTCTCGATCCCAGCCATGTTCTGCTGGCAATCGGTCTCCCTCACGAGATTGCACACGGCTCTCTGAGAATAAGCTTTGATGATTTCAACGACGAATCTGACGTTGATTACATTCTGGAGGTTCTGCCTCCCATTGTAAAGCGTCTGCGCGATATGTCTCCTCTCTGGGACAGGATTATTAAAAACGAGGTGTAAATAATGTATTCAGATAAGGTTCTCGATCATTTTTCCAATCCCCGCAACGTGGGAGAAATCCCCGATGCTGACGGCGTGGGCGAAGTAGGCAATCCCCAGTGCGGAGATATAATGCGTATGTACCTCAAGATTGAGGGCAACGTTATAGTCGATGTAAAGTTCAAGACCTTCGGCTGCGGAGCAGCAGTTGCAACCAGCTCCATGGCAACCGAGATGGTAAAGGGCAAGACCATTGATGAGGCTCTCAAGCTCACCAATAAAGCAGTTATGGAAGCCCTCGACGGACTGCCCCCCGTAAAGGTTCATTGCTCTGTTCTCGCTGAGCAGGCAATAAAGTCCGCTCTCTGGGATTACTACACCAGAAAGGGCGTTGACCCCAAGCCCATCATCGGCGAAATCGGCGGCGACTGCCACGACTGCGACTGCTGCCACAACGACTGAATAAAAACCGCACGCCCAAATTGGTGAAGTCGGAGGCCAAGCGGTCTTTGG
>JAZUPA010000109.1:0-32687 GCA_045604945.1 Acutalibacteraceae bacterium | reverse complement strand
TGACTATACAGGTATCAAGAAGAAGGAAAACACAGGACTTACCGTCAAGCAGAAGTTTGCGTTTCAGTTTATCACTGCAGGTGTATATCTCGGAGTCATCGCAATTGCAGAAAAAGGTGCTGGCACAACCTACATTCCCTTTGTCGGCAGTGTTGACCTTGGCATCTGGTTCTATCTAATCGCAATCGTACTTATTGTAGGATTTATAAATGCAGTAAATCTTACCGACGGTGTTGACGGACTCTGCGGTTCTGTTACATTCTTCGCTGAGATATGCTTCATGGTCATTGCAGCACTCAACGGCTTCTTCCATGTCGGTATTGTTGCAGCAGCAGTTGCAGGCGGTTGTCTCGGTTTCCTTGTATGGAACTTCCATCCTGCAAAGGTATTTATGGGCGATACGGGCTCACTGTTCCTCGGCGGAATCTTCTGCGCAACAGCATTTGCCTGCGATATGCCCATACTCATTCCGCTGGTAGGCATCATTTATCTCTGCGAAACCGGTTCTGTAATGATTCAGACCACCTACTTCAAGCTTACCCACGGAAAGAGAATATTCAAAATGACCCCGATTCATCACAGCTTTGAGATGAGCGGCTGGTCAGAAGTAAAGATAGTAACGGTTTTCAGTCTTGTAACAGTGTTCTTCGGCGGTATCGCATGCCTGCTGGCAGCACTTGGTTAAGGCTCGGTTTGTGTGATTTAAGGAAAGGGGACGGCTATGCCCGCATTGTCATCTGAAAGAACGAGGGAACTTCAAAGGGGCAGCAGAAGAGCAAGAGGAAATTCAATTGACGAAGAGGTTGCAAAGTTAAGCTTCAAGGAGCGCTGCAAGCTTCTGGTAAGCGAAATGTACGTTACCGCAACAGACAAGAGCATGGGCTTTGATGTCTGGACGCTGGTTGTAACTCTTGTTCTGCTTGCTCTGGGACTTATTATGATGTACTCTGCAAGCTATGCTTACGCACAGTACTATCAGGACGGAGACAGCACATACTATCTCCGCAGACAGCTTATTTTCGCAGTTATCGGAATCATCGCGATGCTTGGAGCATCGCTGCTTCCCATGTGGTTCATAAAAAGAGTCACATGGTATGTGGTGGGAATTGCGGTGGTCCTGCTTATTACGGTTCTTATCGTATCTGACGAAAGCCAGAAGCGCTGGATAAGAATCGGCAGTTTTTCCTTCCAGCCCTCCGAAATAGGAAAGCTGGCAATCATCATCTACCTGGCGCAATACATGGCGAAAAACACATGGCGTATTCAGACGCTGAAATACGGAATGATCCGCTGCGCCCCGGTCTTTGTAATCATAGCAGGATTAACGGTTATCGAAACCCATCTTTCCTGCTTCGTACTCATGTGTCTTATCGCAGTTATTCTCATGTATGTCGGCGGAACTCCGAAAAAATGGCTTGCCGTTGTTATCGGAGTTGTCGCAGCAGGCGGTGCTGTTCTGGTACTCTTTACCGATTACATGAAGGAACGTTTTGATGTATGGAATGATCCCTTCAATGACGGATACGGAGGACTTGGCGCAGGCTGGCAGAATATTCAGGCGCATTATGCACTGGCATCCGGCGGATTGCTGGGACAGGGCATAGGCAACTCAAGACAGAAATATCTGTATATTGCAGAGCCTCAGAATGACTTTGTCTTCGCAGTTATAGGCGAAGAGCTGGGCTTTGTGGGTGCGGTTGCAATAATGCTGATATTTGCAATATTTGTCTGGCGCGGACTTACGGTCAGCATGTCAAATCCCGACAGATTTGCCCGTTTGCTGGGAGTCGGCATCACTGCACAGATAGGCTGTCAGACACTTCTCAATATAGCAGTTGTAACAAGAGCACTGCCCAATACCGGCATAAGCCTGCCCTTCTTCTCGTACGGAGGAACGGCGCTTGTTATGCTGCTGTTCTCAGTGGGACTGCTTCTGGCGGTCAGCAGGTCTTCAGCAAAGAAAACTATTTAGCAATATAATAAAGGTGGTCGTATTATGAAGGTGTTACTGGCAGGCGGCGGTACAGCAGGTCATATCAATCCGGCAATCGCCATTGCAGGCTATATAAAGGAAAAGCAGCCTGATGCAGAGATCCTTTTTGTCGGTACCCCCTGGGGCATGGAATCAAAGCTTGTTCCTGCACAGGGTTACCGTTTTGAAGGCATGAAGGTTGCCGGCTTCCAGAGAAAGCTTTCTCTTACCAATGTCAAGAGAAATGCCCAGGCACTCTGGTATCTTGCAAATTCCTCAAAAAGAGCAGCGGAGATCATCAATAATTTCAAGCCCGACATCGCAATAGGAACAGGCGGCTACGTTGCAGGACCTATCCTGAGAAAAGCCGCAAAGATGGGCGTGCCTGTAGTAATCCATGAATCCAATGCATTCCCCGGAATGACAACCAAGATGCTGGCTCCTGATGCAAAATGTGTAATGCTTGCAGCGGAGGATGCCCAAAAGCGCATCAAGGATGCACAGAGCTTTGTAGTGACAGGCAATCCCATCCGTGCGGAGATGCTGACCTACGATAAGGAGCAGGCAAGACGCGAGCTTGGTGTTGACGACAGACCTCTCATTCTTTCCTTCGGCGGCTCACTGGGCGCCAGAACAATAAACGAGTCCATGCTCGGCATGCTTGTCCGCAGCGCAAAGGATGGCAGATACAACCATATTCACGGCTACGGTCAGTACGGCTCTTTTGTGCCTGAGACCCTCAGGGGTGAGGGCATCGACATCGAAAAGTGCGACAATCTCGATGTAAGAGAATACATAAACGATATGCCCAGAGTTCTTGCAGCAGCAGATCTTGTAATCTGCCGTTCAGGCTCAATGACGCTGTCCGAGATACAGGCACAGGGCAAGCCCTCCATTCTCATTCCTTCTCCCAATGTTGCTGAGAATCATCAGTATTACAATGCAATGGCTCTTGTTGACAGACACGCAGCAAAGTGCATTGTTGAGAGCGAACTCAACTACGAGAAGCTCATGGAAGAGATTGATGATCTTGCTTCTGACAAGGATAAGCTGAAGCTTATGGGCGAGAATGCAAAGAAGCTTGCAATCACAGATGCATGTGCAAGAATTTACGAAGTTGTTGTAAAATACGCATCCAAATAATGAAAAATTAACCCTGCACACCCTTTCGACATAGTATGTGGTAAAAATGCTGTTCGAAAGGGTGCGTGTTTATGGCAGAAATGATAATTCGCGGTGGCAGCAGACTGTCGGGAGAGATAAGACCTCACGGCGCAAAAAATGCGGCACTGCCGATACTTGCAGCAACGCTTGCCGCAAGAGGAGAGTGCAATATTTCAAACTGTCCCGACCTTTCTGATGTGGAAGCTGCAACAAAGATACTCCGATACCTCGGCTGCCGTGTAGAAAAGCAGGGAGATACGGTAACAGTGGATTCATCTCAGCCGGTGAGGTGCGATATACCGGAAGACCTTATGAGAGAGATGAGATCCTCCATATGCTTTCTGGGGGCGATAATAGCCCGCTTCGGAGAAGCGGAGCTTACAATGCCGGGGGGCTGTGAGCTGGGACCGAGACCTATCGACCTGCATCTGTCCTCACTTCGGAAGATGGGTGCCGAGATAGAGGAAAAGCACGGCAAGATATACTGCAAAGCTCCCGGCGGACTTCAGGGTACGACTGTTACCCTGAGCTTTCCGAGCGTAGGGGCAACAGAGAACATAATCATTGCAGCAGCAACTGCAAAAGGAACCACCATAATCACAAATGCCGCCAGAGAGCCGGAGATAACCGACCTTGCAGCGTTTCTCAATTCCTGCGGAGCAAGGATAAACGGTGCAGGCTGCGGCAGAGTGACCATTGAAGGAGTGGAGGAACTTCACCCTCATTCTCACAGGGTGATACCCGACCGCATCGAGGCTGCAACCTATATGGCGGCAGCAGCGATAACAAAGGGAAAGATCACCCTTAAAGACGTATGCACAGAGCATCTCAGCCCCGTGCTATGGACATTTGAAGAAGCAGGCTGCAGCCTGAGGATGACAGAGAACGAACTGGAGCTTTCAGCTCCGAATTACCTTACCCCCAACAAATTTATAAGAACAATGCCCTACCCGGGATTCCCAACCGATGTGCAGGCAATAATCATGGCGATGACAACAGTGGCACAGGGAACGAGTGTGTTTGTCGAGACGATATTTGACAACCGATATAAGCATATATGGGAATTGTGCAGATTGGGAGCAAGAATCAAAACCGAGGGAAGAGTGGCGGTTGTGGACGGAGTGCCGAAACTTTTCGGCGCACAGACCGAATCGACTGACCTTCGCGGTTCGGCAGCCCTTGTGGTTGCAGGACTTGCAGCGGAAGGGGTAACAACTGTAGGAGGCCTGAAGCATCTTGACAGAGGTTACGAAGGATTGGATAAGGGACTGGAGTCCCTGGGAGCGGACATCAAGAGAGTATAAAAAGGAGGGCAACAAGAGTGCCTTACGAGAATGATAAAAACAGGGAAACACGCTCGAGCGGAAAAAAGACAGTAACAAAAAAGTCCGGAACAGCATCGGGTGCAGCGAGAAAACCGTCCGCTGCATCCCAGAGCTCGAAACCCAAAACATCGGGTGTGCCCTCGCGCTCCGGCAGCAGCACAGGCTCATCCTCAAGAGCCAAAACTGAAACCCGAAGCACTGCAAAATCCCAGGGTACTGCAAAATCCCAGGGTACTGCAAAATCTCAGGGTGCTGCAAAGTCCCAGGGTACATCAAAACCCCGAAGCACTGCAAAAAAGAGCCCAAAAGCTGGGGAGAACACACGCAGCAGAGAAAACAGCAATGCCCGTGACGATTACAGGAGATTTTCTGAGGATGTCAGAAGACAGTCCAGAGAGGAAAAGAATAATCCTCCGAAGGGAGCTTCTTCGAAATCCGCAGGCAGAAGCGATGAAAAAAGAGGAAAATCCCGATCGAGATCAAAGCTTACCAATGTGCTTACATATATAATGATAGTGTTTGTTTTTGTTGCCCTTATGGTAACACTGTCGCTGACGGTTTTCTTCAAGATGGACAGTATAGAGGTAAGCATAGAGGGAGCAGGATATTATTCTGAAGAAAGAATAATTGCGGTATCTGGACTTGAAAAGGGACAGAATATCTTTTCCATAGATGTCGATGAAATTGAAGCAAAAATAGAAAGCACCCTTCCTTATATTGAAAACTGCGAAGTAAGAAGAGCTCTTCCTACAGGAATCAGAATAACTGCAATAAGCGCTGAGCCTGCAGGTGTTCTGACGGTGCAGACAGGTACCAGGCTTATAGTAAGCACTGAAGGAAAGACTCTCGAGTGTCTCACACCTGCAGCAGAAGCGGTATCAGATACAGATACAGAAACGGTTTCAGCCACCGATGCATCTGCAACGGATATTGAGATTACTGATGCCGATGTATTAAGAGATCATTCGGTGTATATTGATGAAACCGCCCTGCCTGAGATAATAGGACTTGAGGTGCAGGAAGGAATGATTCCCGGTGAATACATCAGAACCGAGGATGAGACTGCAATGGCGACCCTGTCGCAGCTTACAGAGCTTCTGGAAAAATATAATCTCCCTCCCGACAAGATAGACCTTTCCGCAGGCGCGCTGCTTGTATACTATGACAACCGAATAATGATAAGACTCGGCTCAGGAGCGGAGCTTGAAGCGAAGATTGAAGCAGCAAGCGAGATCATTCTCAATAAGCTTTCAGAATATGATTCGGGAAGGGTGGATGTCATAAATCCGCAGAAAGCATACTTTACTCCCGAATACCTGCTCAAGCAGCCGATATAACACGTTATATTGGGCTGTCCCAAAAATAAATTACAAAATGTAGAAAAAATTCATACATTGTGCATTGCTTTTTTTGAATTGACGTGTTATTCTATTGTACAGGAATATTACGTCTTGTTATGACGGCGCAAAAATATAGGAATTTACAAAAATCCGAGGGGGATTATCAATGTCATTTACTTATGATACTGACATGGACAGACTGGTACAGATTAAAGTTATCGGTGTTGGCGGCGGCGGCGGAAACGCAGTAAACCGCATGGTTCAGATGGGCGTAACCAGTGTTGAGTTCATTTCAGTAAATACCGACCTGCAGGCTCTCATGAGCTCTCAGGCAACCCACAAGATCCAGATCGGCGATAAGATCACACGGGGCAAGGGTGCAGGCTCCGATCCTTCCAAGGGTCAGAGAGCAGCCGAGGAAAGCCGCGAGGATATTGAGGCAGCACTCAAGGGTACTGATATGTGCTTTATCACCGCAGGTATGGGCGGCGGCACAGGTACAGGTGCAGCTCCCGTTATTGCTGAAATCGCAAAGGAAATGGGCATACTCACTATCGGTATCGTAACAAAGCCCTTTGCATTTGAAGGCAGACGCCGTATGGAGCAGGCAGAGAGCGGTATCGCAGCTCTTCGTGAGCATGTTGACTCTCTGGTTGTTATCCCCAATGAGAGACTCAAGATGGTCTCTGAGCAGAAGATTACCCTTATCAATGCATTCTCCGTTGCTGACGATGTTCTCCGTCAGGGCGTTCAGTCCATCTCCGACCTTATCATGCACACCGGTGTTGTTAACCTCGACTTTGCTGACGTTACCACCATCATGAAGGATGCAGGCTATGCTCACATGGGTATCGGCCGTGCAGCAGGCAAGGAGAAGGCATCCCTTTCCGCTCATGCAGCAGTATCCAGTCCGCTGCTTGAGACTTCCATCAACGGTGCTCGCGGTGTTATCATCAACTTTACCGCATCCAGCGATATCGACCTTGATGATATCGATCTTGCAGCAACAATGATCACCAAGGCAGCACATCCCGATGCAACCATCATCTGGGGTTTTGCACAGGATGACAACCTTGACGATGAGATGATCGTTACAGTTATCGCAACAGGTTTCTCCACTGATGGCTCCGCACCTTCTGCAGCAGCAAGCGTAGCAGCTGCAGAGCGTCCCGCAGCAGTTGCCGATACAACTGTTCCGACCACTCCGACCGCAGCTTCTGATGACGAGGATTCCGAGGACGAAGAGTTTATCAAGTTAATGGATCTCTTCAAGCGCAATCCCGGCAAATAATTAAACATTGACATAATACTCACAATCGGGGAATAGACCTCCCGATTGTGAGTTTCTTTTTTGATGACTGATTATAAGTTGCCCTTACACTGAAACAAATGGGAAATGTTGCTTGTGAAAGTTGACGAAAAAGCAAATTATAGTTAGCAAATAAACAGTTGAAACGTGAGATTTGTGCAATGTTTATATGTCAATATACCCAGAATTAACAATTTATTAAATATTGAACAAATTATGAAATTACCTATTGCGTTACTTAACATAATGTGTTAAAATCAGCATAGATTAATTATGAGTCAGTATATGCAGGTCGCATGAGCGGCGTGATATTTGCCAGGAAAGGGGGCGGATTCGATGGAGTATGTACATGGAAAGCATTTTAAGAGAGCGTTTATAGGTTACAAGCGTTCAGCTGTTGACGATGAAATGGTCAGCCTGCTCAATCAGGTTGATGATATGATGCGTGAGCAGGAAGGAATGCGCACAAAGATTGATGCACTGGAAGACGAAAAGTCTGCGGTTGTCAATGAGCGCGACAGACTTTCCGGTTCAGTTACCTCAATGGGCGCACAGATTGTACAGCTCGAACAGAACCTTCAGATTGCACAGTCTACATCGGAAAATTTACGCCTGACTATTGAAGCAGGTAATGCAGAGAGAAACACCCTGCAGGCAACCTGCGATCAGCTGCGTGTTCGCGACCGCGAATATGCAATGAGGGAAAGAGAGTTTGCTGAGCTTCAGAGCTCGGTATCTTCCATCATGTCTGTTACAAAGCGCGCAACGGACAGATTGTTCCAGCGTGCAGTTGATAATCAGGAGAACGTCACCATGATAGCAGGTGACGCTGCGAAGGAAGTAGCAAACATCCGCGCAAGTATGTCCGCAGTCAGGATTGAGCTTAACAATGCAATGGATGACCTTCAGGACAGACTCGACAGAATCGACGCTACTCTTACCGGTGCAGTTCATAAGCTGGTTGCAGTAAAGCATGATAACGGACTTCAGCCCGGAGCTGGTGCTACCGATATCAATGCTGAGGTTGAGCGTCTGCTTTCCATGAGAGCAGGCGAGGTTGACTATGCAGGGGGCAAGGGCTATTCCGTTCCTGTTCTTGGTCCCTACAGCGCAAAGTTCCTGGCTGACACATCCAAGGCAGTGAAGGAAAACGGCAGTGTTGATGTGCGCAAGTCAAATCCTTCTCCCTTTGATTCTACAAAGAGCTCAATGAACGAAGCAAACAGACTTCTCAATGAGAATCCGTACTATGAGGCTGCACCTGCAGAAGCACCTCAGGCAGAGGATGCAGATACCAGCCGCGAGGATAAGCGCGCAGCAATGGGCGTTCCCGAGCAGAGAATCGGCTTCACTGCTGAAGAAGATTACGGCGAGTTTGAGGTTATCGAGTCTGATGTAATAGTTACTGAAGACCCTGTTGATAACGGTTCAGCCACCGATACAGTATTTGCAGGCTCTGAAAATACCGTAGTCAGCAGTGCTCCGATGTATATCGGTGACAGCACAGGCGCTTCCGGTATGAGCACCATGCAGGTGGGAAGAGCATCGTTTATTGAATATGATGAGCCCAAAGCTACTCCTGTAACTCCCAAAAGAGTATCTGTTGAGAGCAGAGGAAAGGCACCTGCAAAGGTAAAGGTCTACTATCGCCGTCCGGCAAGAGCATCCAAGAGATAAAAGCTACGGAGAGATTCGCAGGAATCTCTCCGTTTTGTTTATAAAGAAAAACTGCTGCCTTCGGGCAGCAGTTTTTTATTCTGATGTTTTTTTGCTTTTGCGTCTGCGGAAGCCCTTTGAAGAGACCTCGTCAGACTGTTCGCTTTCCTCTTCTTCCTCGGAGAAGAGATCTTCAAGACCGCGGGAATCCAGAGAATTACTCTTCTTGAGGGAATATGAGAACTTATAAAATCTGACTGCAGCCATAACAAAAAAGAAGATCATAATAACATAAGGGACCCATTTCGGATATCCGTCATAGACCCAATCATTCATACCGTAAATAACAATACCTATAATTACAAAATCTATGATAGCGAGAATCAGGTGTTTTGTAGTAGTAAGTCTGGACACAGGCAGAACCTCCATCAAATTGGTGTAATAATAATTTACCACATATTGATTTCAAATACAATAAAAATGAGGAAATTTCATGTGCAGATAAAAGCAACCGCAGGCATTTGCCTGCGGTTACAAATCAATCATTTGAAAAAGAAAACATATCGGATACAGCCTGACTGAAGCCGTCATCATCGTCCTCGTCGTTATCATCGGCAGGGGAAGTGAGGGGAGAAGAGCCCTTGCGGATAACACCGCAGGCGCGCTTTAGCTTGCCGGTATTGTCGTAACATGCCACCTCATGACCCTCAGCAGATTCATTGTCAGACTCAAAAAGCTCACCGGTATCGTTGCGGACAAAATGACGCTGAATGATACTGTCATCGCCGGGCAACTCGGTATCGGAGACGGAATCCTCGTCGCTGTCAGCTTTTTCAAGATCAGAAATCTGAGAAATCAGATCGTTTTCAAGCTCTTCGAAATCAGCGTCGACATCAGCTGCAGAGACAGTGGATTCCTCTTCGGGGGAATCCTCAGAATCAGAATAGTCATCCTCGGCGACAAACTCATAAACAGGTACGATGCCGTCAAGATTATCCTCTGAAGCGGTAGCCGCCGTCTCATCAACGACAGCAATTTCCTCAGCTGCAGTAATCTCATCGGCGGGAATATCAGCTACGCGGGCGTTAAGCTTGATAACGTTTTTTCTAACAGGGGTAACTCTGCTTAATGTAACCTCTACCTTTTTGGGTGTCCGTTTTACAGGGACAGCAACATATTTGACAAGCATAGGGCACCTCCGAATCATAATCGTCCACTATAATCAACAATATTCTATCACTCAATGAACTGAAAGTAAATAGAAAACAAACAAAAACCTGATAAAAACTCAGATATGTACAATATTCGGCAAAATGCCTTCTTTGACAATATCAATCAGAGCGCATGAAGGGCCGTCACCTCGCCAGCTGAGGCAGCCGGGATTGATTGTATACAATCCGTCCTCATATTCGGAAAAAGCGATATGAGTGTGACCGTAAAGAGCAATATCCGCATTGTGAGATCGAGCTGCGCTTTTGAGAACTGAAAGCCCGCTTTTTACAGAATATCTGTAGCCATGGGTGAAGAATATTCTTCTGCCCTCGACCTCTATAATCTGAAAATCCTTGGCGACAGAGCCGAAATCACAGTTTCCGCGTACGAAATAAGTCGGAATATTCATAGGTTCGATAAGATTTTTATATTCAGCCTCTCCGTCGCCAAGATGGATAATTATATCAGCTCTGTCAGAAAAGCGGATAAGAACATCCCGCAGAGCGGCGGCATTACCGTGAGAATCCGACACAACAAGTATTCTCATGACAAAACATCTCCTTATTTATCATATAATGATTATACCATTCATATAATGGAATACAATAAACAATTCGGAGGAATATATGATGACGGAGAATATAACAGCCATGCTCGCACAGGCGATAGGTAAAACCACAGAAGAAACAGCGGAAATGCTCGAAAAAAGCCCGAAACTCAAAAAGCTCCTTTCAGAGATGAAAGAGGAAGATGCTGCGAAGCTTATGGCATTGCTCAGCGACAGGGAGAGTGTTGCAAAAATTCTGGCAACACCGCAGGCGCGTACACTTCTGGAAGCTCTGGGTAAAAAAGGACAGCAGTAAGGGGGAGACAGAGTGGCAGAGCTTGATGATATTCTCACCTCGCTTCTGGGCGATGAGGGCAAAAGCGAATCGAAGAGCGGAGAGGGAGAGTTGTTTGACATACTACTCAGGGTCATGCCGCTTATAGACACTGTAAATAAGGAAAGCGACGATGAACGGCTGCTGAAGGCACTGATGCCGTATATGAGCGACGTCCGAAGAGAAAAGCTTGATGCCGCGCAGTCACTGCTGAAAATAGCAAAACTGCTGCCGTTGATGGGTGAACTGTTTGGAGGTGACGGAAAGTGAGCAATATACTGTCACTGACACAGGATGCTCAGAGAAGAAATCAGCGCTCAGACATCATATACCGCAAGGCGGCAGGGTGTGAACAGGAAAAATTACAGATAGAAGATTGCGACCGGGAACTGCTCCTGCTGCTGGCTGTAGTGCTTTTATTGCTCAGATCAGGGGCGAATATAATACTTTTGTTGGCAATTGTGTATGTAATAATATAGAATAAAACAGTCATTATGCCGAATTTCCTGATTTTTCGCCAAATACTTGCGCTCATTGTACCAATGTGATAAAATATAGCTACAATGCGGTAAACATTGGTAAATATTGTTGGGAGGTACAAGTCAAATGGCAGGAAAGTTTGAAATCAAAGTAACTGCAAAAGGCAATTACATGTTCAGTCTCAAGGCAGGAAACGGTCAGGTTATCGCAGTAAGCGAATCCTATTCCACCCTTGAAGCATGCCAGAAGGGAATCGAAAGCGTAAGAAAGAATTCTCAGGCAGCTGTCGAGGATCAGACTGTTGCAAATTTTGAGAAGATTGCTCATCCTAAGTATGAGGTTTACACCGATAAGGCAGGAGAAATCCGCTTCAGACTCAAGGCTACCAACGGTCAGATTATCGTAACCGGCGAAAGCTACAGAGCAAAGGCAAGCTGCCTCAAGGGCATCGCAAGCATCAAGAACAATGCTCCCGAAGCAAAGGTAGTACAGATCGATTAGCATTTTATTTAAGAACCGTCTGCGCAGGCAGGCGGTTCTTTTTCTGTCTTTACCTGTATGCAAATGCTGATAATTATGATAAAATATAAGAGATGATTCTGAAAAAAGGCGGTGATGTTGTGAAGAGGGCTGTGATCATAGGTGCAGGACCGGCAGGGCTTACTGCGGCGCTGGAGCTATTGCGTCGCAGTGAAGAATACAGCGTCACCGTGCTTGAAGCAGATAGTACAGTGGGAGGAATATCCCGAACTGTAGAAACCTGCGGCAACCGTATGGATATAGGTGGGCATCGATTCTATACGAAATCCGAAAGAGTGACACGATTCTGGGAGAGTATCTTGCCGCGGCAGGGGGCTCCTGCAAAAGACGAGCTCGAAGCAGGAATTACGGCTGACCTGACAGAAGGCGGAGCTGACCCTGAAAAGACCGACGCGGTAATGCTGAGCCGCCGCAGAGTGTCGCGGATATACCATAAAAACAGGTTCTATGATTATCCGATAAGCCTGAATACGCTGAAAACATTGGGATTTGAAGCTGTACCCACAGGGTTGTCATATTTATGGGCATGTGTAAAAAAGAGAAAAGAAAATACCCTTGAGGATTTTTATATAAATCGCTTTGGAAAAAGACTGTATTCAATGTTTTTCGAAATCTACACCGAAAAGGTGTGGGGAGTGCATCCTTCCAGACTGCCGCCTGACTGGGGAGCGCAGAGAGTGCGCGGACTGTCGGTGCGTAAAGTAATAGAAAATATGCTGAAAGCTGGAAAGACAGAGGAAACATCGCTGATAAGGCGCTTTCTGTACCCTAAGCTGGGTCCCGGACAGATGTGGGAATATGCAGCAAGGGAGATAACAGAAAGAGGCGGACGTATAGTACTGAATGCCGAGGTGAACGGTCTTGAGGTGAGCGAAGGCAGGATAGTGTCGGTAAAGGCATCAGGTGTAGAGTACCCTGCTGACGTAGTTATATCTTCAATGCCTCTGCCGTTGCTGATAGTAGCGCTTTCCCCCGAGGCACCCGAGGAGATTTGCAGAACAGCACAGGCGCATCACTTCAGAGACTTCATAACCATCGGAGTGGAAACCGGCAGACTTTCGGTGAAAAACAGGACAAAATACAGAACCCCCGGTGACATTCCGCCTGACTGCTGGATATATGTACAGGATGCTTCTGTCAGAATGGGCAGAATCCAGATATTCAATAACTGGTCGCCGTATATGGTGAAAGATTTTAGCGACAGTATATTTATCGGAACGGAGTATTTCTGCTTTGAAAACGATGAATTCTGGCAGAAGAGTGATGATGAAATAGAAAAGCTTGCAGTGGAAGAGCTTGAGAAAATGGGTATTCTACGAGGGTCAGATGTCAGATACTGCCATTGCGAGCGGATGAAAAAGGCATACCCTTCCTATGACGGCAGTTACAGGGAACTGGATAGAATAAGAGAATACGCTGACAGTATTAAAAACCTGTACTGCGTCGGCAGAAACGGGCAGCACAGATATAATAACATGGATCATTCCATGCTGACGGCGATGACAGCAGCGGATATAATACTGTCCGGAGGAGATAAATGTACAGTGTGGACGGTAAATCCTGACGGAGAATACGGCGAATAATTTGACTTGACACAAAATCTGGTTGTGTTATCATAGTAATATGAAAATCACGGGAGGAACTTGACTTATGAAAAGTGAAAAAAGAATGGCTGTCGGCAGCGTTTTTGCAATAATCATCCTGATAATTACGCTGGTAGTCGGAATAGCGGTATATGTAATGCTCCCTGAGGTTGTGGGAATATATGTAAAGGGTGCAGATGTCGCAGTACGCCAGGAAATAATCGATTCGATAATGCCTGTGCTTTATGTAGCCGGAATTCCTGTGCTGGCAATGCTCACCCTCTCTTTGCTGATGATGCTCAACATAGCAAAGGGAAAGGCTTTTATAAAGACAAATGTGCATTATCTGCGCTTTATCAGCCTGTCGAGCATCCTTCTCGCAATAACATTTATTTACCCCATCTTTACGATGAACTCCATTTATCCGATAGTAATATTTGTTGTGTTTGTGGTTCTTGCGGTGATTTCGCTGGTGTTTGCCGATCTTTTCGCAACAGCAGTGCGAATCAAGGAAGAAAACGAACTTACAATTTAAGGAGGGTGAGGTAAGTGCCGATAATTGTAAATCTGGATGTAATGATGGCTAAGCGAAAGATGAGTGCATCGGAGCTTGCGTCACGAATGGGAATAACACTTTCAAATCTGTCAATACTCAAGAATAACCGCGCAAAAGCAATCCGCTTTTCGACGCTTAATTCGATATGCAAGGTTCTTGAGTGCCAGCCCGGAGATATTCTTGAATATGAAGAGGGCGAAGACGAAGAAGATTCGATAATTGATGACTGAAAACACAAATAAAGAACAAAAAGCCGTTTTGCAAAAGCTTGCAAAACGGCTTTTTTACATGAAAATCGACGCAAAACGCGGGTTTGTTCGCGGATGTACTATTAAAAGTACATAAAAATTCTTAAAAATAAAAAAATAAGCCCATTATTGGACATTTTTTGAAAAAACTATTGATTTTTGAAAAATAGCTGCTATAATCATAAATGTAAGACGAACAAACGCTTGTTTATCAAAAGGAGATGGAGATATGAATATTATTATCGGATTATTTGTTATCGTTTCTGCTCTTGTTATAAAGAATTATTACAAGGTCAATGGCAAGGTTTCCGGCAGAATTTTCAAAATGTGTGTGGCACTGGGCGTTTTTATGCTGTTCTCAGTACAGACGTTCGATAGTGCGCTGCTTATAGCCATGACCGCTGCAGAGGTTCTCCTCTGTGCAGCACTTCTCTGGGTTTACCGCGCACAGCTTCTCCGTGAGAAGGCTGCGATTCGCAGAAGAAGAGCTGTCAGCAGAGAGCATGCAGCTGTTCGCCGCACTGCTCAGAGAACCGTTGCCTCAAAGCGCGTTGCAGCAGCTGCCGCATAAACTTTTTCGGTCAGTACCGAAAATTAAACAGCCAATCCCCTTTATTATATTGCGCCGTTAAAAGAAAAAGTCAGGCTTTCGCCTGACTTTTTCTTTTATCTGGAATTTTGAATATCAGTCTATATCATCGCTCTCAAGAGAATCCTTGAGGTCAGAGCCGGAGCGGAAGCTGTGCTTGGAAACAGCGTGTGCAGCAGACTGTTTGGGAATATCAAAGCCGATGATGTTGAACTTGCTTCCGGATGCCTTGGAGAAAAGGCTGAATCTGATGATAAAGAATACGAGGAAACCGATTACTATAAGCAGAATGCCGCAGAGACAAAGTGCAACAATTGCAATAATCTGATTGGACTGGGCAGTAGTCATGATGCCCTTGATGCTGAAGGAGCTTATAAGACTGTTGACCATATCAGCATCAGCCTCTGTACCGCCGTGCTGAATGTAGAGGTAGGTGTTATAGTAGATGCCGTTGATTACAGTTGTAATATCGACCTCTGTAGTGCAGATTCCGTCGGTGGACATATAGTCTGTATCGGTTCTTGCAATGAGATAGAGGTTGCCGTTTCTGCGCACAGTGTAGGTGTTGGACTCATCATAGCCTTCTGTGAGCTTCAGGTCAATGAGGGAATTCTGAGCAGCAACGGAAAGATTGCCGTAGTTTTCGATAGCCTTGCCGTAGGGGGTATTTTCCTGAGCAGAAATCTGATAATAAACAACTGCATTGGTGAGAGTGTCGGTATACTCAGCGATTTCAACGACATTATAAGAATTCATAACATCAACCTTTGAAGCACCGAGATAATTGTACATCTCAACCTCATCGCTGTCTATGCCGTAAATAACAGCTTCCTTGGGAAG
The DNA here is from genome assembly GCA_045604945.1 of Acutalibacteraceae bacterium. Lineage (GTDB taxonomy): Bacteria > Bacillota > Clostridia > Oscillospirales > Acutalibacteraceae > JAISGQ01. The sequence goes on along the minus strand of JAZUPA010000109.1, from coordinate 16,992 downwards.
CTTGTAGGTAATGCCGTATGCATCGGTAGTGCGCTTTGTGAATTCAACAGAAGAAAGCATGTCAGAATAGGAATGGGAAACAGCTGCATCAGAGGAAGAAACTGTGCTGCTTTCCACAAGGTCCTCGGCGGTAATGCCGAGATAATCGAGAGTCTCCTCATAGCTCATGCCGAGAAGAGAAGCGTACATCTCGATATCTTCCTGAGTGTACTGATATTCCTCTTCTGCTGCAGAAACGGTGAAAGCACCGAAAGCAGAAACAGAGAGAAGCAGTGCGATGAGAATAGCGAGCAATTTACTGTGTAATTTCATTGTTTAGCCTCCTGAATTCAATCGTGATAGATACATTATATTTGATTACATAATGAAAGGCAAGTGATGTGAGTGGAATTTTTAGTAAACGAAGCTGTTCACCCCATAATCACAGAAACAAGCCAGAGCAATATCAGATGAGCAGGATAGAAAACATAGAAAAGCCATTTGCAGCCGCTGTATCCTTTTTTGCCGCTGTAAAGAGAAATAGGGATAAAAGCAAAGAAACAGAAAAGCTGGGTGGCAGTGACAAAATACCATTTTACCGAACCAAGTTCAAAGAGGAATTCTCCCGCACTGTGAGCACCTGCAATAATGCCGTATTTCAGCAGCGTGCTCAATGCTATAATAATCATGGCAACAGCGCGATTATCACGGAACAGGTGGAAAATGAAAATCATTACAACGCCGTATTTTCCGTAATCACTTCCGACCATATCTGCAGAAAAAGCCAGAGCAGCAACAGGAATCAGCGCCAGCAGAGAGGCTGCAAAAGTTGGAATTCCTTCCCATTTTCGCACCGCATCATAAAGCATAATTGCAAAAAGCCCCAGAGACAGAGTGACAAAAACATTGCAGCCGTTGAAGAAAAAAAGCTCTCCGTGAAATGCGAGGTTAAAAGGAATCTCGCTTATAATTGCAAAAAGCCCGAGCCTTATCAGATATTTCGGAGCGTTTTTCGTGTGAGCATATCCCTCTGCAATCAGAAAGCAGAATATCGGAAAAGCCAGGCGCCCTATAAGGCGCAGCCATATGACACCGGGAAAAAACACCGCTCCGACATGGTCGATGAGCATGGAAATAATTGCAATTATTTTAAGGGCGAAGGTGGAGAGCATGCAATTCCTCCGTTTCAGTTTGCGGCAAGCTTGCTGAAATTAACAAATCTGCAGAGCAGAGCCGCAGCGATAACAGTAATAATAGTTTCAGGAATCATATACGTTGCATTATAGAAGAGAGAATAAGTCCAGCAGAAAAGCTCGGGATTCTCTGTAAAAACAGTGCCGTGAAGGAAAGAGGGGATATATTCAAGAGATGCCCATTCACCCCAGACAGTGGCACCGGAAATAACGTGGCAGATATAGCGGGCAGAGCATCCGATAAAAGCGCCGACAGATGCAGCAACACCGCGATTTTTCATCTTTCGGGTAAGTCCCGAAAGTGCCATTGAAGAAAATGCAACAACATAGTCAAAGAGAATAATGATTACCGCAGCCAGGAAAGTGACCGCATAGGCGAGATTGCTTGCGCCGAGGATAAGCTGGATGAGGGAATAGACAAAACATGCAGCAAAGCCGTAGCCCATGCCGTAAATCATGGAGATAATAACAAGGGGAACCATGCTGCAGAATGTGACAGAGCCGCCAAAGGGCAGGGTGATCGGGCTGAGACTGAGAACTGTGCCGAGAGCCACCATCATGGCTGAGAAAACCAGTCTCATTGTTGTGTTTTGCTTTTTGTTTGACATAAAAAACGTCCTTTCTTTGCGCACTGAATGATCGCAGTGCCGATAAAATCAAAAGAGGCGCCGCGTTTAACCTGAACACGGCGCTTTAAAGAAAGGCGTTGTGCTGTAGTTACCTACGCCGGCATTATCCGGATCAGGCGCTGCGGCAATGATGCCGCAAAGGGTCCGCAGCGGCATTACGCTGCATCTCAGCCGAATTGCATCAGCACCCCATAGCGTTTCTTTTGTCAAGTCGATAATACTACACTGAAAAATGGTTGTCAATACAAAAAATCAGCCGCACCGAAAATAGTGCGGCTGAAAACTCGGTTTTACAGCTTCGAAATAATCATGATTATCTCGTTGGAGTCAGAGTCGATGCGGGAGAATACTGCCTTTTTCTTTCCGTCGGCAAATAAGAATTCGAAGTCTGTGCCGTCACGGAGGGATGATAATACATTCTCAAGAGAGATACCGACGCAGGGAGCAATATTATCATCATACACTCCTTCTGAAGGCAGCCGGCAGGAGCTGCTGCGGTGGAAGGATGAGAATTCTCCGTCAGAGGGATTGATAACACAGCAGAAATCTGTAATGCGGTCCGCAGAAAGAGCCAGAGCCTTCTGCAGTCTGGCAACATCCTTCCGGAGGGGCTTTTCTGAAGCACGGCGAAGAAGGATAAGTCCGCATATATCACCGTCTGCGTTTTTGTAGAAAAGAATAATAAAAGTGATCCGTCTTGGAGTATTATCGCTGCTGTCACTGAGGCGACATTGGTAATAAAGATAATTGGTGCCGCTTTTATATTCAGCAAGCTGAGCTTCTCTAGTAATGGCAGGCAGGATTTCACCGGCGTTTTCGGGGTGAATGACCTTTGAAGCTATATCAAGGAAGCTGTCAAGGGTACCTTCTCTTGGCAGCATGGTGCTGAAATCCTTGGCAGAAGCAAGAACACATATGGTGTTCTTGGTAAGATTTGACAGAAGAATCTGGGGATAGAAGTACCCGAGGGATACCATCATACGACGGAATTCAACGTTGTCAAACAACGGACTGCTGCTGGTAGCCTTGAATTCATAGGGCTTATACCTGAAATCCTTGCAGAGCATATCGGAGGAGAAATGTGCGCAGTCATTTTTACCGTTTTGCTTGACATGATAAAGTGCAATATCCGCACGCTTGTAAAGAGAAGCAAAATCGTGGGCTTCATCATCGGCAATGGCAATACCTATGCTGCAGTGCAGCGAATTGCTGTCATCTTCGCCGATTTTTATGGCGTTCAGCCTGCGCAGAAGGGTCGATATCATTACATCGACATCCTCTGACTCAGGGAAGTTTGGAACAAACACCAGGAATTCGTCACCGCCGATTCGGCCTTCCATTCCCTTGCCCTTGAAGGTGGCAATAAGTTCATCGGATATAGCGCAGATGGCACGGTCGCCCTGAGCATGTCCGAGAGTATCGTTTATAGCCTTGAGATCGTCAAGGTCAATAAGAATAAACAGGCTGTTATGATAGTCTGCTTCAAGGGATTCCTTGATTTTGTTCTCAATTGTGCTTCTGTTATAAAGTCCCGTAAGACCGTCATTTTCTGCCTTGTGGATGATATTAAGCTGCTTGAGCATGTTTTCGGTGACATCACTGAGAGACATAAGCATCTTAATATGATGAGTGTACGGGTCGTTTACCAGATGAACCGAGCAGTGAATCCATATTTTGCGTCCGTCATCAAGCATGATGGGCCAGTCGTCAGTAATACGGCGCTGGGCGTTGTCATAAGCCTCCAGCAGCATTTCCTTTGAAAGATAGGCATTCACTCTTCGCTGTTGCTTTTTCTTACTGATATTTCTTGTAAGATACTCAACGGTATCAATGTAGGATTTATCAAGACAGGATTCTGTAAAAGGCTCAATGATGCCTATCTGCTTTTCCACAAGATCCGATGTAAGGTCGAATTCGAAGAAAACAGACTGGTTGGAGTGGGCGTTGGCTATGGAATCCATATATCGGGCGTGTGAGATCTCATGATCATGGCGCTCTGTTATATCGAGAAGAGTAATAACGGCACCGAGAGGCTTTCCGTCATCATCAGGCATAGCGGTAAAGCAGGCATCAAACCAGCGGTCAACACCGTCAAGGCAGTTCATGTGCAGCTTTGAGGAGAAGTGATCTGCACCGCTGTGGAGCATGTCGAAAAGCTTGTTGAGTTGCTGTACCGAGTCAGAATGAATGAGAGAAAGTGATTGGAGAGTATCCAGAGGATTTACGCAGAAGTCAGCAAGACCGGTGCGTATTGCAGTCTCGTCATTTATGGCGCGGAGGTCATCTGTAGCGATGTCATAGTAGTAGACAATGCGCTCGGAGTGTTCCCCGACAATACTCATTATTTTTTCTTTCCGTCTCAGCTGAACAAGCATCTCGTGGCGCTCGGAAATATCGGTAAACACGCCGATAAAGCCCACGCTGCCATCTTCGTCAACAAAACGGGAGGCGATTTCCTGGACATATGCAATGCTGCCGTCTTTTTTGATCATTCTGTATTCATTGGTGACGCGGTCAACTCCGTCCGCGTGGGCTTTCATGAGATTGGCATTGGCTTTTGCCAGGTCTTCCTCGAATACCATGCCGCGAAGACCGTTTTTGTGAAGTTCGGCAACCTCTTCTTCGCTGTAGCCGAATAGAAGGAACAGGTTACCGTTTATGTAGGGCATCGGACGCCAGTCGAGATAGTACATTATAATGGCGGCGGGCAATGCATCATATGAGAATTTTCTGTAATAGCGCTGCTTTTCGAGCTCCTCTGTGGTCTCATCCAGCGTTTTGAGAATTCTCTCCTCAAAGTTTTTCTGCTCGTCAACAACGCGGGAGAGAACGATGGCAAGAACATCATCGTCATAGGGATTGGCGATGTTGAGCACGATGGTCTCAAACCAGTGCATGCAGTTATCGTTGCCTCGGCTGCGATATGTGATTCGCACAGTGCCGCCGTTTTTCAGTGAGTCGCAGAGCCTGTCAACAGAGAGTGAATCCAGAAGCATTGACCTGTGACAGGGGGAGACGAAGGTTGCGGAAAGGGAAACCAGCTCAGAAAATACAGAGATATTCTTATCTATATCCTTGGAGTAATCCTCGTGATGAATTACGCTGCAGGCATCTTTTGTAAGGTTGCAGGTAACAGCAAGGGGATAAACAGACTGAAGGGCGCAGAAAAGCGAGCTGCCTTCGAAAAGCCTGCCTTTGCTGATTTCTATATCATGTGTGCTTACGACAGGATTGAAGCTTCTCTCGACAGAAAGCACGGGAACAGACGAAAGAGAAGGATCCTTGGCTGTCTTGCGCAGAATGGAAGATCTGGTGTCCGCGTCGGTAAGGATAAGATCAATATTAACCGAGCGCAGTATTTCTATAGCAGAGTTAACGTCTGAAGCTTTGAGAAAGTTGACATCTGCGCAGAGAAAGCCCGGGAGGTTTCCTGCATCGGACTGTGAGATATTAAGTAAGAGTATGTTTCTGTACTCGCTGCTCATCAGCTCATTAACTCCTTTCGTAAAGATGTATCAAAAGCACATACAAACCCAAAATATCATTATTTGTGTATTTAATAGTATAAAGGTAATAAAGTTCAATTGCAATTGTTTCTCGATAAACTTGGAGGTTTTAACAAAAAATCAAATTTAAGTATGTGCAAAAAGTTGAGAAACGTTTCGCGTACGCGCTTGTCTGAAAACAGACTGGGGGTTGTGAAAATAAATAAAATGTGGTATAATATTATTTAAAGACAAAAAATCGAAGTCCTCAGGAGGTGCAGCATGAGCGAGCAGACAAAGGACATAAAAATTGTACCTGCTGCCATCGAGCTTGCAGATTCATATAACGAAGCCCTGAATGAAGTGGCAGCAGAGGGGGAGTATCTCTCGGTGACAGAGGGATACAAAAAATCAGAATCAAAAGCTTTCCTTGCAGATTGCATAGCAAAAGGATATCCTGCCTATTTTGTTCTCGACGAAAATAACAGGGTTGTCGGATGGTGCGACATTGTTCTGAGAAATGAGTATGAAGATGCAGTCACAGGCAGCATCGGAATCGGTCTGCTGAAGGAATACCGCAATGCAGGAGTCGGCAGGCTGCTTATGCATACGGTTATGCAGGCCGGAGAAAGATACGGCTTTGAGAGGATAATACTCGATGTCCGCAGGACAAACGAGCGAGCAATTCATGTTTATGAACTGCTGGGTTTTGAATACGATCCTTCGCGAAATTCCACGCTTAGAATAGACGATAAAACGGTTGAAGTCATACGCATGAAGAAGGATATTGAGTTGCCTGAAGAAGAGGAAGACACAAGAATTGGGTGCTCTCAGTGGCTGCCCGTAATACTTGGAGGCTGCCTGGTCGGTGCAGTTATTGCAATTCTCTGCATACTGCTGTAGGAGATAGAAAATGGGATTTATGGGAAGAAAAACCGCACTTGTCACAGGTGCGTCGGGAGGAATCGGCAGTGCCATAGCAAGAGCACTGTCTGAGGATTACTGCGTGGCGGTGCATTATATGAACGGCAGAGAAAAAGCAGAAGAGCTGTGCCGTGAGCTGAACTCCGCGGGAGCAATAACAGCTCCGTTCTGCTGCGATATATCTGACAGTGAGCAGGTGTCGCGAATGTTTGCGGATATAAAAAAGCAGCTTGGCAGCATCGATCTTCTGATAAATAATGCTGCAGTGGCGCTAAACAGTCTGGCTATTGATGTAACTGACGGGGAATGGCGCAGGGTTATGGCGGTTAATCTCGACGGATGTTTTTACTGCTGCCGTGAAGCGCTGCGCGATATGGTGAATAAACAGAGCGGTACAATCATAAATATTTCATCGATATGGGGAATATCGGGAGCCTCCTGCGAGGCAGTGTATTCCGCATCAAAGGCAGGCGTTATAGGACTTACAAAAGCTCTTGCAAAGGAATACGGACCTTCCGGGATCAGAGTGAACTGCATAGCTCCGGGGGTAATAGATACCCCGATGAATTCAAACCTGACTGAAGCAGATTTTGATGCTCTCAGGGAAGAAACACCGCTGGGACGTCTTGGAACTCCGGAAGAAGTTGCGCAGTGCGCAGTTTTTATAGCATCGGAAAAGGCATCCTTTATTACGGGACAGGTAATCAGCCCCAACGGCGGTATAATTATTTAAGGTAGTGTTTTAATGGGCGAAAAAATCATAAGCTGTGCATCCACGGTAACAGGAAAAGTCAGAGAGAATAACGAGGATTGCTTCTATCTTGACGGAACGGTGTCACCCTGCGGTGCAAATGAGTATTTTTCTGAAAAGGAATCGGATGCAGCGATACAGATATTTGCTGTGTTTGACGGGATGGGCGGAGAAGCCTGCGGAGAGGTGGCATCATCGCTGGGTGCGCAGACCCTTGCCAAGGCTCACTCAAAATTCCTTGAAGAAAAAGGCGGACCTCTCACAAAGCTCGTCGGAGACTTTTTCAGGGAATCCAGCAAGGCGGTAGAAGAAAAAGCAAAAGAGCTCGAAAAGCGAGTAATCGGCACTACATGCTCCCTTGCCTGTCTGTATAAAGGCAAAGTGTTTGCTGCAAATATAGGAGACAGCAGAACCTATTATTATACAAAAGGCAGACTTGCGCAGATTTCCAAGGATCATACCGAGGCGCAGTATCTTATAGACAAAGGAATAATGACCGAGGAAGAGGCAAGAGACAGTGCGGCAAAGCATGGGCTTATGCGCTTTCTTGGAATGCCGGAGGATTTTCAGCCCCTTGCCGCATACTACTCCCGTCCGATGGTGCCTGAAAAGGGAGATATCCTGCTTCTGTGCAGCGACGGACTGACAGATATGCTTTACGATGAGGATATTGAGAGAATCATCGCTTCAGAAAAGACCGCAAAAGCTATAGTCAGAGCGCTCACAGACATGGCGCTTGAACGTGGCGGTGCTGACAATACCACTGTTCTTGCAGTGTGCTTCTGACAGCCTATCTTAGAATTAAAGCCATCAGCAGATTTTCTGCTGATGGCTTTTGTCATAAAACAGTACCTTCGCACGTTTTTGCTGTTTTTTGCATAAACTATATCGAAAAGGAGGCTTTTGCATGAATCAGTACAAATTCAACGATTATTTTCTGGGTGCAAGCTGCCCTGATGGTTTCTTTTCGCTTTTTGAAAAAGCATATGCTCCCGAAGAAGGCTGGACAGCCTGCATTATCAAAGGCGGTCCCGGCACGGGAAAATCATCTCTTATGAAGCGCATTGCAGGTGCCGCAGCGCAGAAGGGAGAGCGGTGCGAGCGGGCTTTCTGTTCTTCTGACCCTGCATCCCTTGATGCAGTGATTCTGCCTGAGAGGAAATTCATTGTTATGGACGGAACCGCGCCGCATACAGTCAATCCAAGATATCCGGGTGTATGTGAATATATACTTGATCTGGGCGAGTGCTGGGATAAAAGCAGACTTATTCCTCACAGAGACAGGATTCTCAGACTGACCGATGCATGCTCAGCCTGCCACAGGCAGGCGCAGCGATGCCTGAAGGCTGCGGGGGCATTCAGAAATGCGTATCTTGAGCTGACAAATCCGCTGATCGATACAGAAAAAATCAGTCGAACAGCTTTGCGCATGAGAGAAAATCTGCCCAAAAAGGGAAAGGGAGATTTCCTTGAAGAGCGTCTGCTGTCGGCAGTGACGAAGGATGGAATAAAGGTTTTCGAGGAAACGATCCACAACCAGTGTGATGTGTGCATACCTGTTGATGACCGATGGTCGCGCTGCTCGGGATTGCTGCTCAGAAAGATAGGAGAACTGCTGAGAAAGGATGAATTTGGAGTTATATTGTGCTATTGCTCACAGGCGCCTGATACAGTGGAGCATGTAATAGTACCTGAGGCGGGCATTGCCTGGTCTGCAGCCAACAGACTTCATTCTGTTGATGAGGGGCGTACAGTTCATGCATCACGCTTTATGAAAAGAGCGCTTTCCTCCGAGGAGAGGAAGGCGCTCACAGAAAATGAGAAAAATGAAAAGTTCATGCTGGATCAGGCATCGGCCCATATGCGCGATGCAAAGATGCTGCATGATGAACTGGAGGAATACTACATCGCCGCGATGGATTTCGAAAGGATAAGCGAAAAAGGCGACAGGCTGACAGCAGAGCTTTATTCCTGATTCTTCTTTCTGGTCAGAACAAGAATAAGCACAGCGGTAACAGCGCATACTGCGGCTACAAGAATAGCTGCTATCCAGACAGGAGAGAGACCGCCATTTTCTTCAGGAGTGTCATCGTAGAGAGAATCGGGATAAAGAGACTGATTCTCTCTTTCAATAATTACGGAAGCATCAGTGCTTGCGGGAGCATCAACGCACACCCATCCCTTTGAGCCGTAGAAATATCCGACATATCCCCATGTTGCACCGTTGGGGTCGGTGTAAGAATGAGTGAAACGGATATCGTGATAGCTGTCATCCCAGAGTTCGAATTCCCAGAAGTTTTCTGAGCCCGGATAATCGTGGAAAACCAGGCTGGAGAGACCTTCCTGAGAAATTTTCAGTTCGTCGGTATCCTCATTGAATTCAGAGCCGAATTCTTCGGTGAAGGAGACATTATCATAAATGACCTCCAGGTATCCCATAGGAATCCAGCCTGATACCTCGGAAAATGAAATAAGCCCCCATGTGGTATTGCTGCTGTCTTCATAGATATATGAGATATATACCTCATCGCCCTTGTTGAGCTTTCCGTAAATAATGTCACTGTTGGGCTCATTTACAGAGTTCACCGTTTCGGTGGCAACAAAATTGCGTTCAACCGAAACACATTCATCGGAATGTCTTGTGTAGAAATTGTCGTCAGGCTCAAAAATCAGATCTGCAGAAACGGGAAAAACACAGGTCAGAGCAAGAAGGGCAACGAGCAGAAGGGATAAAAGCTTTTTCATGATTATTACTCCTTTCGGTTATATCAGCGCGCCGATAAGTGCGCCGCAAAGATACGAAAATGCGTTTGCGCCGAGAGAGAAGAGAAACGGGTGTTTTATAGAGCTGCACCGAAATTTATAGATAAGTGCTTCTGTAAGGAATGCACCTGTTTCGAGAATGGGAACGATTAAAGCAGAAGGGAGAGAGCAATGTCTGCACAAAAGCAGAAAAAGCATCACCACTGCAGGGTTTGTCAGTATATTGACAAGGGAGACAATGAGCAGCTCTTTGCCCTTTACTCTGAAAACCAGTGCAAACAGCAGCTCAAGAATGAGGGTCAGCACAAGAGACGCTGCAAGAGACGAGAAAATATAATCATAAGTCATTTTTCTGCCCCTTTCTTATGCCGCAAAGCAGCAGGAGCATAGAGACAAAAGCAGTAGCAGCACTGAATACTGCTGTGAGTGCAGGGGTGCCGAAATAGGTGGGCAAAAAGCCGATGAACAGTGCAAAGGTCAGAAGACCGAAGGAAAAACCTCTGGCATTGGGGAACAGCTTTGCAGTCTCCCAGAGGGTTATGGGCATGGTCATATTGAAAAGCAGCAGGGCTGCAAGACCGCAAATGGGGTTTTCTGAAAAAACAAACAGAACAGCGCAAAGGGAAAGAGAAATGATGCTTGCGATTCTCGAACCCATTGCATCAGCCGCAAAACCTCCCAGTGCCTTGCCGAGGGCAACGCATCCAACGGTAACAAGGGCGGGGATGGAAGTTTTCCAGCCAAAAGAAAAACTCATTCCTGCAAAGGAGCGAAGACAAACTACGGCAAACAGGCAAATAAGAGAAAAAATCGCCGCCTTAGAGGGAATGTTGAGCTTCAGCGGTAAGTTTTCGGTAAAGCTGCCTTTGCGGTGTGAAAGGGTGACGATGATAACAGCAATCGCAGCAAGCAGGATACAGGCTGCATGCAAAGGGAAAACCCCGCGCAGCATCCCTCCGAGACAAAGCCCCAGAGCACCGGGAGATACAAAAAGCCCCAGAGGAGAACATTTGCTGTCACTGAGATTCAGAACATCCACTCCTCCGCCAACATGGAAGAGGGCGTTTCCTATACCCATGACCGCAGCAGTGATGATACCTGCGGAAAACATAGGGGAGAGAGCGACAAGAATACATCCTGCGGCAGCAACAAGGGCGTTGCGCGAGAGTCGGTCAGCAAGCAGACCGAAGGGCATCTGCAGGGCAAAGGCGCAGAAATTATAGATAAGTACGGCACTCATCCAATAATTCTCCGAGCGAAGAAGGGAAAACATGAAGAGCGCACAGCAGAAGTCCACAATAAAATGTGCAGCGCAGTAAACAGACAGCGTTTTTGCTCTCATATAAAAACCTCCCTGTTCATAAAACACAAAACGGCGAAATAAAGTTTGAAAAATTTAAATCCGGCTTTGCAGAAAACAAGCCGGATTTTTTGTCAGAATTAACCACAGCTGATAAATACAACTGCCTGAGTTATAAGAGTGGTGAGGATACCTGCGATGATAACACCGAGAGTGATGATGGGGAAAGCCTTCTTTATTCTGATGTCAAGCAGAGCGGCAATGAGAGCGCCAGTCCAAGCGCCTGTGCCGGGAAGGGGGATTGCAACAAAGATGAGAAGTCCGAATATTTCGGATTTTCTGACAGTCTCACCCTTGCTGTATGCGCGGGCTTCGAGCTTGTCCACAAGCTTGCCGAAGGTCTTGGATCTTCTCATCCATGCAAAAATCTGCTTGATAAAGAGCATAATAAATGGAACCGGGATCATATTGCCGACAACAGCGGCAATGAAAGCAACCCAGTAATTAAGCCCCAGAGCAGTGCCTATGGGAATAGCTCCGCGAAGCTCTATGACAGGAACCATGGCAACAGCCGCGGTTGAAATTATCTTTCCGATAAAATTAGAGGTCAGCCAGTCAAGAGCATTGCTGAAAAAGGAAGCAATCCAGTCAAACATAGTATCCTCCTGTGGTTGATAAAATGGGGGGTTATTCAGCGTCGAGATAGATATCAGCGTCAGAGTAGATGTCGGTAAGGGAAAGATCAGCGCCGGAAAGGTCACCTGAGCTGAGTTCTTCGTAGTTTGTGTCCTCATCGAAACCGTAGTTTTCGTTTACGGTAGTCTTTCCGCCTACACCGCACATGACAGAGCCGGTAGCGGACCAGACGATAACAGCGATGAGAAGGGAAACAACAGAAATGGCAATACCTGCCACTGCGCCGCCGCGATTACCTGCGCGGTAAGCGTTAAGACCGAGAAGAACGCTTATAATGATGAGAATAAAACTGACAAGGGGCATGAAGCAGAATACCAATGCCAGAACAGCCAGGAAAAAGGAGAGAACGGCAAAATTGTTGGCAGGTGATACTTCGTTGCGGTACTGATGGTTATTCATATCGGAACCTCCGTCTTATACTGATTATTTACCGAAGTATTATATCATGCAGATAAAGGAGTGTCAACATTGGCAATGAAGTGAAAATTAAATGCACAAATCGACCAAAATATAAAAAAGACTGGATTTATTTGATATTATGTAGTAGAATAAACAGACAAGCTTATGAAAAAAACTTGTCTGAAGGATTTTTCATATCCAGGAAAGGTACGGTGTTTACAGAATGACACGTAAAGAAGCTATCATATCAAGAAGAGCAGTCAGAAGATATACCGGCGAGCCCATCGCAGAATCTGTAATAGACAGTATTCTGGATTTTATTTCACAGGTAAAGCCTCTTCACGATGATATAAGGACAACCATCGAAATAATCGACAGTGAGGATTTTGATGCGGCTTTTTCCAGCCTGATCGGACCGAAGGCTAGTCATTATCTTGTAATACGTTCCGCCAAAAAAGAGGGATATCTTGAGAATGCGGGCTATATCGGTCAGCAGATAGTTCTTTATATGACCGAGCTTGGCATAGGAAGCTGCTGGTGCGGAAGCTACAGACAGAAGTTTGAGGATGAAGCAGGACAGCTGCCTTATGTCGTGTGTGTCTGCTTCGGACGTTCTGACAACTCTCCTCCCAGACGCAGTGCCGAGGAGGCAAAGAGAAAGCATCTCCATGAGCTGGTGTTCGGCAAGATTTCAACTCCTCTTCTCGACATCCTTGAAGCAGGAAGACTTGCACCTTCCGCTCTCAATGCACAGCCCGTACGCTACAGAACCCAGGGCTCCAATATTTACATTTACAGAAAGACATCCATCTTCCCCTTCCTTGACGAGACAAGAGGAATAGATGTCGGTATCGCCATGGCAAATATGTATGTGGCATCAGACGAAAAGTGCGTTTTCGTAAAGGAAGCGAATTTCCCCACACCCTCCTCAAAGTGTGTGTATGAATACACATTTACATGGGACAAGGAAAAACAATAACAATATTTCTGATTGACGGAGGCGAGCGGCAATGGCAAAAAGAAAAATCGGCATACTTACAAGCGGCGGAGACTGCCCGGGTCTGAATGCGGCAATAAGAGGTGTTGTCCGCGCTTCATATAATCTGTTCGATGTAGAATTCATCGGAATAAACGACGGTTACAAGGGTCTTATCGACGGCGATTACAAGACCATGAAGTACGAGGATTTCAACGGTATTCTTACCCTCGGAGGAACAATTCTCGGAACTCAGCGTACACCTTACAGGAATATGCGAATCATCGAGGAAGACAATATCGACAAGGTCGCAGCGATGAAGAAGAATTACAAGAAGATGGGACTTGACTGCCTTGTGACTCTCGGCGGAAACGGCACCCATAAGACTGCAAATCTTCTTTCCGAAGAAGGGCTCAATGTAATTGGCCTTCCCAAAACCATTGATAACGACCTCTACGGTACCGATGTTACCTTCGGCTTCCACAGTGCGGTTGATATAGCAACCGATGTAGTGGACAGAATCCATACCACCGCAAACAGCCACGGCAGAGCGATGGTAATAGAGCTCATGGGCAACAAGGCAGGCTGGCTCACACTTTATGCTGGTGTTGCAGGCGGCGCCGATGTTATTCTCCTCCCCGAGATGCCCTATGATATAGAAAAGGTTATTGACACAGTGGAAAAGCGCCAGAATCAGAAACGCAATTTTGCAATAATCTGTGTTGCTGAGGGTGCCATGAGCGCACAGGAAGCAGCAATGAAGAAGAAAGAGCGCGAGGCATTCAGAGCAGAGCAGAAGTTTGCCTCTGTCAGCTACCGCATAGCAAGCGAAATACAGAACGGCACAGGACTTGAAACCCGTGTTGTAGTCCCGGGACATTATCAGCGCGGCGGTTCACCCTCTCCTTACGACAGGGTTCTTGCGACCCAGTTCGGAGCCTATGCCGCACGCCTTATAAAAGAAGAAGACTACGGTAATACAGTTGCAATGATAAACGGTGAGGTCTCGCATAATGCCCTTTCTGAAATCGCAGGACTGAAGAAACTTGTACCTGCAGACGGCGACATGGTTCGCACTGCAAAGGATATGGGAGTTTGCTTCGGCGACTGATTTCCTTAAGTTGAAGGGATTGAATATATGAGCAAAAAGAAGGCAACTCAGAAGGAACGTGAATGGTTCAGACTGGATAATGCCGCAAATATCTATCCGGCAATAATCAGTGCAAAGTGGTCTCCGAATTTCAGAGTTTCCGCAACCCTGAACGAGCCGGTTGACCCTGATAAACTGTATAAGGCTCTGAAGGTGTGCCTGCCTCGTTTCCGCAACTTCACGCTGGTGCTGAAAAAAGGCTTTTTCTGGCATTATCTTGAAGAAAATGACAAGGAGCCTGTGCTTTGTGAGGAAGTAAGAAACCCCATGAGGGTTATTACAAAGCACGACAATAACGGCTACCATTTCAGAGTTATACCGTATAAAAACAGAATTGCTGTTGAAGTCATGCATGTAATTGCTGACGGCACAGGCGGAATGATGTTCCTTAAAACCCTGGTTGCAGAATATCTGCGTCAGACAGGTGTAAAGGTTCCTTATGACGCAGAGGGGATCCTTGACGTAAGACAGGAGCCGCAGCCGGAGGAGATGGAAGACAGCTTCCGTAAATATACGCGTTTTCATGCAAAGCAGGCAAGAAAGGAAAGCCGCGCCTACTGGGTCAGAGGCACACGTCAGAAGGCAGGCAGTGCAACCATCATAACGGGAAGAATGCCCGTTGCTGAAGTGTCTGCAAAGGCAAAGGAATACGGAGCGACTATCACAGAGTTTATTGCATCAGTGATAATCAATGTGATGTACAGGCATCAGAAGCTTGAAAATCCCCGTCGTGAGCTGCCTGTAAAGGTCAGTGTGCCTATTAATCTCCGCAGCTTTTATCCAAGCAAGTCACTGAGAAATTTCTCGCTTTTCATAAATCCCGGCATCGAGCCGCGATACGGTGATTATACATTCGAAGAGATAGTCAGCGATGTTCATCATTTTATGAAGATGAACCTAAAAGAGAAATATCTCAATGCTGTCATGAGCAGCAATCTGGGCGATGAGCTCAATCCTCTGGTGAGGGTAATCCCCCTTCCGCTGAAGAATATGGTTCTTTCGATGATGTACAGTTCGGTTGGTGAAACCCGTTTTTCCACAGATATGTCAAATCTGGGTTCGATCAAGCTGCCCCGGGAGATGCAGGAGCATGTCAATACCATTGACTTCATGCTTGCGGCACCTCACGGAATAGGCTTTGCGATGGGAATTGCAGGCTATAACGGGTCGCTTAATATAACCTTTGCCACCGCTCTGCAGGAGCTTGACTGCCAGCGTGAGTTTTTTCGCGAGCTGGTCAAAATGGGCATACATGTCAAAATCGAAAGCAATCACAGATAGGAGGATAATATGTCTTACTGCGTAAACTGCGGAGTAGAGCTGCACGAAAGCGAAAAGAAATGCCCGCTGTGCAGCACCGTTGTTATAAATCCAAATATAATTTCAGGCGAACCTGCCGAATCGGTTTTCCCTCAGGAGCAGAAGCTGGTTGATATAATAGCTGACCACAGATGGAAGGCGGGAATTATTTCGATTATTCTGGCAATACCCGCTTCGATATGTCTGTTGTGTAATTTCGGTATCCAGAAGGAATTTACCTGGTCGCTGATAGTAACCGCAGCACTGCTGATGATATGGTCTTTTGTCGCTCCGGTGCTGCTTATGCGCAAGATAAACTATATCGCACTGTATATTATTTATACTGTCGCAATACTGTTTTTCCTGTTTGTAATGTGCTGGCAGGTAAAAGGCGACTGGTTCATCAGCCTGGCTTTGCCGATAGTGCTGTGTTTTATGGGCGTTGTCAGTATCAATACCGTGGTGATGAGAAGCAAGATTGCAAAGCTTTATTCTGCGGCTGTGCTTTTTATAACCATTGGTGCAATGGTAGTAGCAGTTGAGATTATCACCGACTATTATCTCAACAAGGATATAAGTCTGTCGTGGTCACTTATTGCGCTTGTTCCATGCGCACTGCTCTCTCTGCTGTATGTGTTCATTCAGAAGCAGAAGAAGCTCAAGAACAGCCTGAAAAAAAGATTCAGAATGTAAAATTAACCGCCGTGGTTTTCACCACGGCGGTTCTTGTTTTATCTGATATATACATTTATTTCTTTTCCGATTGCTTTGCAGCTTTCTATAACATGACGAGTGCCTTTGGAGGAACCATCCCAAAACGCAATAACAGAATCTGCATAATCAATAATTTGCAGATTCCTCTTAAGCGGTGCACTTTTACCATAATTGTTGTATTCCGGCAAAAACTCCGTCAGAATAAGGTTATTGTCAAATGCATATTTTCTTGCACAGGCATCAATTCCTATAGCGCCGCCTGAAACGATTTCCGTTGCGTTTTCGGGAATGTATGGACTGAGGTCTTCAATCACAAGGTTTCTCGAGCCTATAACAGCGATTTTCAAATTATCACCTCAATTATATGCGTCATTATGACGTCATAATACCACCATTTTAACTGTGACGCAATAATTGCACTAAAATTTAGTCAGAATAATGTATAACAAGTGAAAATGAGGTGTAATAATGGATGACAAGCTTTTGAGATATACATTGAGGATAGACAGGACGCTTTTCAGAAAATTCCGATATATTGCAGAGTATGAGGGACGTTCTGCAAACAAGGAGATAGAGCAGTATATAAAGCGTCATGTTTCAAAATTTGAAGAAAAGCACGGCGAGATTGTAATTGATAATGATGATGAATAAAAGAAATTGTGTAGGATAAAATCCGAATAAATAATCCCAAAGCTCCCCATGATGCAGAATGACCGCATCATGGGGAGCTTTAA
>JAZUPA010000108.1:0-39546 GCA_045604945.1 Acutalibacteraceae bacterium | reverse complement strand
GCTTGGCCTCAAGTGCAAGAAGGACAGAAACATCGATATGGCTGTTGAAACCAACAACCAGTACACCGGTCTCTTCGGCGATGCTTCCAACCAGATCAACAACACCACATGGGATACCAATGCTACCAACCCCGAGAGCGGTGAGCTCTACAACTGTGAGTACTGGGCATCCTATCTGAACATGGAAAAGACTGAGATTGAGAAGGATTGGGCTGAGTGGGCAACCGAAAAGAGAGGCTACGAGGTTGTCACAAACCAGGATTACCTCAACGGTTCTGACTATGTTCTCGTAACCTATCCCGGCGTTTCCTTCGTAATGGAGGATCTCTCTGATGAGCTCACCTTCAAGTCTGAGTCCATCAAGACCGTTGTTAAGGATTACTCCTACAAGGCAATGGTTGCTCCTGAGGAAGAGTTTGATGCTATCATCGAGCAGGCAAGAACAGATGTCTATGCTCTTGGCTACCAGGATCTCATCGACTTCTATACTCCCGAGGCAGCTCGCAGATTTGCACTTGAGCAGTCTGTTCTCTAATCAACAGTTCATCACAAAAAACTGCGCGTTTTAACGCGATTTAGCGCAAAAGGCTGTTCGTATCCGGACAGCCTTTTTGCAAAAGTTACACCAAGGAGACAATAAATGAAGTTTTTCAGTGTTGATGGTCCTCTCTATAAGTTTTTAAGTAAGCTATGGATAGCCCTGAAGCTTAATTTCTGCTGGTTTTTATTCAGCCTGCCGATCATTACCATCGGAGCGTCCACAGTTGCTGCATACAGCGTCGGACTTAAAGTAGTCCGCGACGAAGAGGGTCATATTTTCCGTCAGTTTTTCAAGGCATTCAAGGAGAATTTTCTGCAGGGAACGATTGTATGGATAATCAATGTATTTGCCCTGTTTGCAATATACTATGATTTCCAGCTTGCAGCAGCAGTCAAAACAGAGCTTATGCGAGGCGTATTCTTTTCCTTCGGAATAGTAGGTGTATTTTTCCTGGTGCTTGCCATGCTTTACACCTATCCGCTTCTTGCGAGATATGACAATAAGATTATCCCCACCATTGTAAACTCAATAAGAATTTCCTTCCAGTTCATCGTCGGAACAATTGTCTGCCTTCTCATTGTCGCAGTGGAGGTCTGCATCTTCCTGTGGACAACCACTCTGTGGTTCTTTGGACTTATTCTCGGACCTGCGGTTATAATTCTGACCATAAGCTACTATGCACGCAACTGCTTTGGAATTATCGAGCTTGACCCTGAGAATATCAAGGAAGCAAAGAAGATGAAGAAGAGAAAGAATACCGATTTCAATCCCGAGGCAAGCGGAAGTGAATATACCCCTGTTTACGATGATTCCCATATACTCATAATGCCCGAAGACGCTGAGACTGAGGAAGCTGAAGATGGGGAAGACCCTGATTCTTCAGAGGGAGAGGAAAGCTGATATGCTTCATCAGAGAATTGAACTGAATGTAAAGGGTTCCCTTCCGGGTGCTTCCTTTACTACATATTTCATCAGCCGATCCAAAGAGATCGGAATAAAAAAACGCCCCTGCATAATTCTCTGCCCGGGCGGAGGATATGAGTATCTCTCAGAGAGAGAGGGGGAGTTTTTTGCACTGCAGTACCTGGCAAAAGGCATAAATGCAGTTGTTCTTAACTACTCCTGCAAACCTGCCACATATCCTGTTGCAATACTGGAGCTTGCACAGACAATAAAGCTGATTCGTGAAAATGCTGACGAATGGGATATCGACAAGGATAAGATCATAGTCAGCGGAGCATCGGCAGGCGGTCACCTGGCAGCGAGCTACAGTGTTTTCTGGAGTGAGGATTTTGTATCGGAAGAGCTGGGAGTGGAAAAGGAAGTTATCCGCCCCAATGCACAGCTTTTGTGCTACCCTGTTATCACATCGGGGGAATATGCGCACAGAGGCTCATTTGAGGCACTTCTGGGGGACAGATATGACGAACTTGCGGATAAAATGTCTCTGGAAAAGCAAGTGAATAAAAACACCCCGAAAGCATTTGTATGGCACACCTTCGAGGACGGCTTTGTGCCGCCCGAAAACTCATTGCTGTATGTAACCGCATTGCGGAAGGCAGGAATTCCCACGGAATTCCATATGTTCCAATCTGGGGGACACGGCATAGCACTGGCAAATGAAATTACCGCATGGCAAAACGGCGACGGCATCGTTCCGCAAAGCAGCAGCTGGATTGACCTTGCGTGTGTTTGGATCAAAAACATATAAGGAGGATTTCGCGATGAAAAGATTTTTCAAAAGAGCAGCTGCACTTGCTCTCTGCGTCGTGATGATAGTGGCAATGATTCCCGCTTTCACAGTATCCGCAGCAAGTGAAGTTGACACAGCACCCAAATTCCGCATCCTTACCGCAGAGGAAATGGTAGCAGAAATGGGTACCGGATGGAACCTCGGCAACACAATGGACGGTCACACAGGAGGCACTCCCAATGAGCTCCAGTGGCAGTCAGTAATTACAACCCAGGCAATTATTGATGCTGTACATGACTATGGCTTCAATACTGTTCGAATTCCCACAACATGGGGTACAATGATCAACGATGATTATTCCATCGATGAAAAATGGATCAACCGTGTTCAGGACATTACAGATTATTGTGTAAACAATGGAATGTATGTAATCATCAATATCCATCACGACGGTGCAAACAATGCTTATTGGCTTGACCTGACTCGTAATGATATGACTGCTGTATATGAAGATTTTGCAGGCGTATGGAAGACCATTGCAACACACTTCAGAGATTACGATGAGCATGTTCTTTTTGCAGCATTCAATGAGATCGCAACAACCGGCAGCGACAGCGCAACAGCGATCCGCGATATTGAAAAAATCAACCAGCTCAACCAGATCTTTGTTGATACTGTTCGTGCAACCGGCGGAAACAACGCAGAGCGTTGGCTTGTATGCCCCGGACGCAACACCAACATTGAGGATACCTGTAATGCAGCTTATGGCTTCAAGATGCCTACCGATACAGTAAAGAACAGACTTTTTGCTGAGCTTCATTACTATGACTGGCAGTTTGGCATCTATGAGAGCATGGGCAAGACAACATTCAGCCAGGGTAATGCTGAAGCATTCGAGCGAAGCGTTAAGCTTCTTGATGAAACCTTCCTTTCCAATGGAATACCCGTTATCATCGGCGAATATGGTTCTGCAAATAAGAACAACGTTGATGAGCGTGCATACCATCATGAAATCGTAAACCAGATTTGCGCAAAGTATGAGCTTATTGTCCCCGTTTACTGGGACAACGGCGAATATGACCGCTCCAAAGAGCCTGCTGACTACTGCTTCACCCTTATCGACAGAAACACCCTTGAGCTTGTAGACCCCGAGGTCACATGGGCAATCTTCCGCGGCTTCTATGCAGACGGCGGAAAGGCTATTTCTGATATTGCAAAGCCTGCTGTTATAGTTGAGGCAACCGACATCACCGTCAAGGAAGAGAAGGTTACTCTCACCGCAGGCGACAATACTCAGCTTACCGCTGAAATCGCAAATGCAGGTTCCAACGATGCACTTCTCTGGAAGAGCTCCGACAATACCGTTGCAACCGTTCTCAACGGCGGCTATGTAACAGCAGTTGCTCCCGGCACCGCAACCATTACCGTTTCTGCACAGAACGGCAAGGCATCCAAGGATATCACCGTTACAGTTCTTCCCCTTGCTGCTGATGCAACAGTCAAGGCTGACAGCAGTGTATCTCTCGAGACCGGCGCACACACATATCTCAATGTTACTCTCGAATCCACCAAGAATGATGACTATGTAACCTATCGTACCTCCGATGAGAGCGTAGTAACCGTTTCTTCCGTCGGTAAGGTTCTCGCAATTGCAGAGGGCAATGCATATATTACTGTAACCTCTGCATCAGGTGCAGTTGCAGTTGTTCCCGTAGAGGTAAAGGCTCCTGCAGCAACCGACGAAGGTCCTTCCATCGAGCTCGGCATCAACGTTTATTACAATGATGCAGATACCAACTACTTCAACAACGAGTACAGCGATGAGACCATCACCATCACAGGCGACGGCAAGTATACTCTCACCTTTGATTGCAGCAAGGATCTTTCCGATGCAGCAAAGAACGCAGGCGTAACAGGACTTAACAACCTGACCGCTGTATATATCAAGGATCATGCCATCACCCTTGGCAATGACTACAAGTCTCACCTTGATTCCTGCAACATCTTCTGGAATTCTGTTGTTGTTGACGGCGTTGAACTTACCGTTAACCAGACAGAGCCCAAGTCCGCAATCAAGAGCAACAAGCAGTTTGATACCAACGATCCCATCAACTCCTGGGATGGCTCTTATGTTGATGAGGTAACAGTCGAAAACCATGTTCTCAATATCGTAGGTGTTGAGAATCCTCAGGTCGTAACCATTACCTTCACCATCTCCGACCTCGTATTTTCCGCTGATGCATATGCTACCGACGACGGTGGTGCCGCAGCAGAAAAGATCGAAGTATCCGGCGGTGCTGATGTAGCACTTTCCGAAATCGGCGAAGTTGCTTCCATCGGCGTTATTGTAGAGCCTGCTGATGCAGCAGGAAAGGTTGCATTTGTATCCTCCGATGCATCTGTAGCAGCAGTTACCATCAACGGCGTTGACGAGAACGGCGTTATCACTGCTGATGTCACAGCTGTCGGCAACGGTACAGCAACCATCACAGCATATACAGCCAACGGACTTACCGCTGAGTTCAGCTTCACCTGTGAAAAGGCTTCTGCTGACACCAACGAAGGCGGCTCCACAGGCACAACAAATCCCGATAACACCGCATCCGCAGGCGGATGTGCAGGCGGCGTGGCAGTAATCCCCTTCGCAGCCATCGTTATCGCAGCAGCTCTTGTAATCTTCAAGAAGAGAGCATAAAGCATCGGATAATAAAAAGCTCACCGCGAAAGCGGTGAGCTTTTTTGCTTTATACATTCTGATCAGACAGAATCCCAGATAGCCTTATATTCCTTTTCGGTAAGGTCAAAGTGCCGCTTAATCAGCTTTTTGATAACCGACTGTCTGTTTGCAATAAATGTCTTTATTGCCTTGACATTGCGCTGCTGAGACCTGACAGAGGGAGCATCCCAACGGGCATACTGACGGGGAATCTCACTTTTGATGGTAGCCTGAAGCTCGTCGATGATGCTGTTTGCGCGCTCCGTATTGAAAACGTATTTAAGCGCCCTGATGTATTCTGTAGCGAACTTTTTGCGGAAACCGGAGTTTTCCATAAGCCTTCGGGACATGAGGTTGCTCATGTTATTGCCTGCGCCGTGTCCAAGGGGGTCGAGCATATGGGCGTATATCGTATCCTTTGTGACAAAGTTTGCAGTAAACGCCCAGTCGAAGTCATATAGCATCCAGCGCCACTTGCCGTCTTCGCCCTTGTAGCAGCGGATGTTTCCGGTATCGTAGTTGCCGACAAAGGTCTGTACTATCCAGAACTGGATAAATGAGTCAATATCAACCTTTGAGCAGAAATACTCATAGTTCTTGCTGCCCTTGAGACTGTGATTGCCAAGCCAGTTCATCAGCGACTTGTAATCAGCCTTTGAGCCTGCCTGAACCATGGACTGACCCTTTACAAGGTCGATGGAGCCTTTTTCGTAGCCGTACTTGTAGGAAATATAATTCTCGTTGAGCTTTTCGCGGAGATAATAAAGTCCCCAGTAATCGCCGTTGATATAGAGTGCAACGGGGGTAAAGTCCATATAATCGACGGATGTCATGAAGGTGTTCTTAATAAGAGCAGGAATCAGAACGTCGCGCATTTTTGCTCTGTTCCAGTCCTGACCCTCGGGTCTGAGCAGCAGGGATTTATAGCTTGCCACGTCATTGTCTGAGAAGAACGGATAGCTTACTTCATTTGCTCCGTACTGCTCGCGGAGAATCAGCGCAAGACCCTTCTGCGGCAGACCTCGTGCATACTGTCCGAAGGTGTGAATACCGCAGTCAAATTCAACTGCCTGCTGACCGTCGGTGTTTATGTACTCGATATGAGTTGAACGCTCCCAGTCTTTCCAGTAATTTGCGCCGTAATGGGGGTTTGAGGCGGTGTAGCCGGGGCCGTCCACAAGAATACCCTTGGTGTAGCTGAAAAGACCGTCAGGGTCGCTTGAGAGGCTTACAACGGCGATGTTGTGCTTCTTTTCCACCAGATATGTGGAGGTGGCGATATCACTGGCAAGATAGCCGTCAGCAAAAGCGCGGGCTTTGAGGACGGTTGAGCTGTTGATTTTTACGGTGAAGTCCTCATAGTATGGAGTACCTGTTTTGGCAGGGGCAGAGCCATCCCTGGTGATGACCACATAAAAGCCCTCGGGGACCGAAACAGTGACCACAGTACCCTTTTCGACATATCCCGATTCAATGTCAAAAACGGGCTCAGGACAGTAGCTTGAATAAACAGCGGATACATTGTTGGCTTTTCCCGGAGTGGGCTTTGAGAAGAACACACGGGTTGAGGGGTTAGTCTCATCGCGTCCGCTGCTGTAGCCGTTGCGCTGCTTTCCTGTGGAGAAAATATCGATAATATAGCCGAGCGAATTGGAAAGATAAAGGGTTTCCCCTGAATTTTTAAGCCTGAATGAGGTTTTAAGGGTCTTGCCGGAGATTGCCTGCTCGGTGCCGGTGCAGTAAACAAGCAGATATCCGCCGGGCTTCAGGGTGGTTGCAGGGAAGGTGTACTCCACAGTATCCTCATTGGTGGAAAGACCGTAACCTGTAAGGTCAACGGCGGTATCGGTGGAGTTATAAATCTCTATCCAGTCGTTTGAATAATTTGCTCGGGTTCCCGAAACGCTCATAGTTTCCGAAATGAAAACACCGTCATTTATATCGGCAGAAAGCACCGAGCTTAAGGGATAAGAAAAGGTGGTGTTTGCGCTGCCGGGTGTGGAACGGGCAAAAAGCTGCTGCTGGTCATGCTCAGTCAATCCTGTGGAAACATCCTCAGGCAGCCGACAGATATCAAGATAGGAACACAGAAGCCCTTCGGGGGAATATACACACAGGCGGTCATCGTCGTCGCTGAGAGAGAAGGACGAATGAATCTCCCCGGCAGAACTGACGGTATCAAGCCCTGAGCAGTATACAACGAGATAATCTCCCGAGCTTACAACAGTGCCGGCGGGAAATTCCCACTTCATGGTGTTGTATCTGTCATCGGTGAGATAGAAGCCTGTAAGGTCAATAGCTTCAAGAGAGCAGTTGTAAAGCTCTGCCCAGTCGTAGTGATTGCCCTCACTGTCGGCAAAGGAGTATACATTATTGCTCATATACTCGTTGACAACGATATCGTAGGTGGGGAATACAAGGTCCTCTGTGTCAAGTACACCGTTTGTATTCACAGAGCCCGGCGTTGCAACGGAAAACCACATGAACTGCGAGGATTCGCTGTCACGTCCGTAGGAAACGTTGCGGGGGATGGAGGGAATATCTATCTGCTGAAGAACATCGCCGGAGGAGTGGGAAAGAAGCAGCCGTTCTCCGGTGGAGGTCAGCTTGAAGTTGGTGTGAATCTCATTGGCGCCGTCCCAGACATTAAGCCCCGACAGATAAACAACCAGATAGGAACGCGCCTTGATCGTGACTGCAGGAAAGCTCCATTTCAGCGGCTCAACTCCGGAGTCCGAAAAGTAGAAGCCCTCAAGATTCATATCCTCATCGGTGTTGTTGTAAAGCTCGACCCAGTCATAAAACTCACCATCCTGAGCCTGAGCATAGTTGCCGTTTGAGGACATGACCTCATTTATCAGCAGAATATTATCTT
Source organism: Acutalibacteraceae bacterium (assembly GCA_045604945.1). Lineage (GTDB taxonomy): Bacteria > Bacillota > Clostridia > Oscillospirales > Acutalibacteraceae > JAISGQ01. The sequence continues at coordinate 31,721 of JAZUPA010000108.1, read as the reverse complement.
TTTGATATGTATTTACAGGCTCGCTTATCTGAGCGCTGCATCCGAATAGCAGAGCAAGCATAATGCAGGCGCACAGTAAACAGATAAGAATGAGGCGAGGTGTTCTGCTCAAATTTTCTCCCCTCCAATACAGAGTTAGATACAGAAGAATAGCGCATAAGCGTTATCAGTTATTTTACCACATATAAAGAGATTTTCCAACTGTTTTGTAAAAAACAGTTGGAAAATCGGAATGTCAGCGGCTGACGGGAATTTCAAACCAGAAGGTGCTGCCCTTGCCCACCTCGGAGGTTACGCCGAAATCGGCATTATGCAGCTCAAGAACACCCTTTACAATAGCAAGACCAAGCCCTGAGCCTGTTCTGGTGCGCCTGTGCTCCCTGTCCACCTTGTAATATCTGTCCCAGATAAGTTCAATATCCTCAGGGGCAATGCCATCTCCGCTGTCGCAGACCTCAATGCGCACGGTACTGCCTTTATCAAGCTGTCTGATAACAACGGTTTTATCCTCTCCGCTGTAATGGACAGCGTTGCTGATGAGGTTGTAGATTACCTGAGAAATACGGATTTCATCTGCAAAAACACAAATATCCTCTGCAGGTTCAAACACTATGGAGTAACCGCTCTGCTCAACGAATTTTGAATATCTGCCGATAATCGAGCGGATGGCATCGGTAAGAGAAAAGCGGACGGGAGAAAGACTCTGAACGCCTGAATTCATCTTTGAAAGGTCCAGAACATCGGAAACAAGAGCGCTCAGCCTTTGGGTTTCATCAATGATTATCTGAAGATTTTCATCGCTGTTTTCTCCGGGAATATCGCGCATCATTTCTGCGTAGCCTGAAATCAGCGTAAGAGGAGTGCGCAGGTCATGGGAGATGTTTGCAATAAGCTCATTTTTAAGCCTGTCCACCTTGCCAAGCTCATTTGCGGCGGTGCTGAGGGTATCGGAAAGCTCGGAAAGCTCACGGGAACCGCCTGCGGAAAAGTCAGCAGAGTAATCAGCCCTAGCCAGTGCCTTGGCGCTGTTGTTGAGCCTGATGATGGGAACAGAAATCGTTCTGGAGAAGACGGCGGCGATGATCAGAGATAAAAGCACCATTATAACAGTAACCCATACAAGCTGGACCTTCAGGGTGTTGACCGTGCTGTCAACAGGGTACAGCGATGCACTCATGTATATTACCGCAGATACATCGCGTACATTTACCGTACGGACATAAACCATGGTTTTTGAAAGCCTGCTCTGACGCCTTGGGACGGGACCCAGAAAATCATGGAAATTATATGCGGACTGATTGAAGGAGCTGCGGTCGTAGGTGACAGTGCAGCTGCCGCCGCTGTCCAGCGCCTTGTTGTAGAGTCTGTAGAGCTCGGTATCGGAAAGGGAATGAAGCAGCTTGGAATCGGGAGACATGAAAGCCTCAAAGGATGTTCCGCCGGAGAAGTATATAACCTTCATGGACATATCGCCGTCCTGAACTATTCTCGAGGCAAGCTCAAAAACATTATCATTGTCAATGTTTGTTGCAATGGAATCGGCGGTGCTCTTTATGTGGCTTTCGGTAATATGCCTGTAGAAGGTATCGAGCATGGTTATCTGAAACACCCACAGGAGAACAAGGGTGACCCCGGTAAAGCTGAGAAAGCTCAGCAGAAGCTTGACAGAAATACCGAGCTTTGGCTTTTTTCGGTCAGTTGACATCAAATCTGTATCCCACCCCTCTGAGAGTGACTATGAACTTGCTGTACTCCCCAAGGCTTTTTCTCAGAAGCTTTATGTGGGTATCGAGAGTTCTGTCGTCGCCGTAGAAATCATACCCCCACACCTCTGTGATCAGCTTTTCCCTTGTCAGGGCAAGACCGCGGTTTCGCACCATATAGAAAAGCAGCTCGTATTCCTTGGGACTCATATCCGTTCTGTTGCCGTCAATGTAGACAAGTCTACCTGCAAAATCCACCGTAAGTCCCTCGAAGGTAACGGTATCGGAGGCGGCAATGAGAGGATTCACGCGCTTTAATATTGCGGCGATACGCATCATGAGCTCCTTTGGAGAAAAGGGCTTTACAACATAATCGTCCGCCCCTGCTTCAAAGCCGTTTATCCTGTCGTATTCCTCGCCGCGGGCTGAGAGCATTATGGCTGGGGTAGAAGAAAACTTGCGGATCTCGCGAAGAGCGGAGAATCCGTCAAGGTCGGGCATCATGACATCCAGAACAATGACGTCAAAGGTGGTGCTGCGGCACATGGAAACAGCAGTCATGCCGTTTGATGCCTCGAAGACCTCAAAGCCTTCATATTCAGCGTATTTTCTAATAAGATCGCGGATCATTTTTTCGTCATCAACTATAAGTATCTTACCCACGGAAAAACCTCCCGAAATTCAGATTGATAAGCTATAATATTGTATTCGATTATTGTGAAGAAATTATGACGGCGGCGCGAAAAGCCGCCATAAAATAAAAAAAGCCCGTCAAAGCGGACAGGGGCTTGTCTGCATAGCCTGTCGGAGCGGTATTCCGACCCTCCGACAGGCGGCAGTAAGAATAAGAAGAGAGTAAAAAAGAATTGTATATATAAAAGGGATTGAAACCCTGTGATGGCTGCCTTACGGCAGAAGTGAAAAATTGTGTCTGATGGGGTTTGTCAGCGGAATTTCATAGGCATCACCTCTCTTTGGGGTACGATTAGAGTATAACGCAGAAATGTGATTACAAAGTTAAGGAATTGTACTTATTGAATTAAAAAGGGGTAAAGGGTTTGTTAAAATCGTGTATATACTGTAAACAAATATTTCCAAATTCTGAACTTCTAACCCTTGTATTCTTCAAGTGTCACAGTCAGAGTATGGTGACGGCGGTTTCTTGAGACTATGAATGTGACAGTTTCACCGATTTCATATTCATCCAGTATAGAAGTAAGCTCAGAAGAGGTGGAAAACTCTGCACCGTCGACAGAAACAAGCCTGTCTCCGGACCTGAAGCCTGCCTTTTCTGCTGCGGAATCCTCCGAAACCGAAAGAACATAAACACCGTAGGTTGTTACTCTGTAGGAATTGGCGGTAGCCCAGTCATTTATATCCACAAGGGATAGCCCGAGAGATACTCGTCCCTGAACATATCCGAAGGCTATAAGCTGCTCGATAACCTCCTTTGCAGTGTCGGAGGGGATGGCAAAGCCCAGCCCTTCAGCGTCATTTCCCGAGGATTTTGCATTGACAATACCGATAAGCTCGCCTTTTGAATTGAAAAGCCCGCCTCCTGAATTGCCGGGGCTGACGGAAGCATCGGTCTGCAGCAGGGTCATCGACTGCCCGTCTACAGTAATCTGTCGGTCAAGAGCGCTGATGATACCGCTGGTCACAGTTCCGCCAAGCTCGCCGAGGGGATTGCCGATGGCAATAACCGGCTCGCCGACGCAGAGGGATGCAGAAGAGCCGAATACTGCGGGAGGAAGACCCGCTGCGTCAATCTTTATGACTGCCAGGTCTGTTTTTACATCTCCTGCAACAAGCTCCGCGGAATACTCAGTGCCGTCCGAAAGGGTCACTGTGATTTTTCCTGCACCGTCGATTACATGGTTGTTTGTGGCGATATATCCGTCTGAGGAGATAATAACTCCGCTGCCTGCACCCTCAGCGACAAACTGCCCCATGAATGTATTGTAGGTGACGCTTTCGGTGGTTATCTCAACAACCGAATCAAGGACATCTGCAGATATTGACGCCGCAGCACAGTAATCACCCGCCGAAGACTGAGTGCCTGTGACAGACTGGTACAGAACGGCAGAGTTGCCCTGCTGGGAGGAAGTGTCATTTTCTGACTGCTGCCTTGCTGCAAGTGAGCCGCCAAAAAAACCTGCACACAGAGAAAGAAGCACAGAGAATATGAGCATCAGCACTGCAGAACGGGCTGACAGCACAGGGGGAGGATTGCCGCTATAGCTGCGCTCCTCTGAAACGCCTCTGTATTCATTGAATGGAGTGTTGTTCACAACACCGACCTCGCTTTCCTTGTTATGTCTGTAGTATGCCCCGATAATGTGACAGAATGATGAAACGACACTGAAAGAGAGCTGAGGAAGAGGTGACGGTATCTCAAAAGAAAAACCCTGCTGACGGAGCGGTTCCGTCAGCAGGGTGAAGATTTAAGAAGTATACTTATTATAAAGCTTGTCGGCAAACTTCCATATTTCGCTTACGACAATGGGACAGAGGGCAAGGAGAATTACCCAGAGCCACATGGTTCCCGTAAGGGAAACGAAGGAGAAAAGCTTCATGAAAGGCGGCAGGAGCATGGCAAGAAGGGTAACTGCCGCAGAGCCTGCCAGTGCGTAGAGCATGGGTTTGTTGGAAACAAAGGATTTTGAAAAGACAGTGCCGCTTGTGCGTATTGTCAGAACATGCATCAGCTGAGAGAAGGAGAGGGTGCCGAATGCCATGGTGGAAGCAATGGCGAGCTTTGCATCCGTATCTCCGTCGCAGAGAGCATATCCGATTGAGAATGCAATAACCGTAAGAATACCGATTATCAGTCCCTGAATACCTGTGCGTATGGCAGTGCTGCGGTTGAGGATACCCTCATCCTTGGCTTTGGGTCTGCGCCGCATAAGATCTTCTTCTTTGGGCTCAACGCCGAGGGCAAGGGCAGGGAAGGAGTCGGTAATGAGATTTATCAGCAGCAGATGCATTGCCGCAAGGGGAGAAGCCTTGAAAATAAGCATGCACACAAACACTGCAACAATTTCACCTAAGTTGCAGGAAAGAAGGAATCGGACGGATTTTTGGATGTTATCGTAAATTCCGCGTCCTTCCTTTACGGCAGAGACGATAGTTGCAAAATTATCGTCGGTGAGAATAAGGTCAGAAGCACCCTTTGCAACGTCGGTGCCGGTGATGCCCATGGCACAGCCGATGTCGGCAGCCTTGAGAGCAGGAGCGTCGTTTACGCCGTCACCTGTCATGGCAACAACCTCGCCTGCCTCCTGCCATGCCTTTACTATTCTGATTTTATCCGCAGGTGTGACCCTTGCGTAGACAGAATATTTTCTGATGTTTGAATAAAGATCCGCATCGCTCATTTCGGCAAGCTCAGCGCCGGAAATAGCAGACTCACCTTCGCCGAGGATTCCCAGATCCCTTGCGATTGCAGAAGCGGTCGTGATATGATCGCCTGTTATCATAACAGTGCGGATGCCTGCTTCGTGACAGGTCTTTATAGCTGCGCGGGCTTCGTCTCTCGGAGGGTCGATCATGCCGATAAGACCCAGGAATGTAAGATTGTTTTCGAGATGTTCGCAGTCAGCGCTCTCAGGGGATTTGGAAAACTTTCTGTAAGCCACCGCAAGCACCCGCAGAGCGTCTCTTCCGAGAGAATCATAGACAGCCATTATTCTGTCCCTGTCAGCTTTCTGGCAGCGCGAAATTATGGCATCGGGAGCGCCCTTGGTTATGGAGATATACCCCGAGCCCGATTCATGGACGGTGGTCATGAGCTTGCGCTCAGAATCGAAGGGTATCTCAGAAACTCTTCTGTAGGATTTTTCAAGCTCAACCTTACTCTGCCCGACAGACATCAGCGCAGAGACTATAGCTGTTTCGGTGGGGTCGCCGATTTCCGTGACCTCTCCGTTATCCCCTGTTTCGATCTTTGCATCGCAGCAAAGGGAAGCCAGCTCAAGAAGCCTTACAATGGACTTGTCCGATGCAGGGTCAACACTGTCAATGCTGCGCAGGGCATTATCCTCATAGGACCATGCCCGCACCACTGTCATCCTGTTGACAGTCAGCGTGCCTGTCTTGTCCGAGCAGATTACAGAAGCACCTCCGAGAGTTTCGACAGCAGGGAGCTTTTTGATTATAGCCTTCTTTTTGACCATCCTCTGCACACCCAGTGCAAGGACAACCGTAACAATGGTGGTAAGTCCTTCGGGGATGGCGGCAACCGCCAGAGAAACAGCGGTCATGAAGGTTGAAAGCCAGTCCTTTGTAACAAAGGCGCCGAAAATAAAAATTATAACACAGACAATAAGAGCAACCATGCCGAGGGTCTTGCCGAGCTGCGCCAGCTGCTTCTGCAGGGGAGTGGGCTGCTCGTCTTCATTTGCCAGCATACCTGCGATGCTTCCCATCTCGGTATGCATGCCTGTTGCGGTGACAACAAATTCCGCACGTCCGTAGGTGGCGCTGCAGCCGGAAAAGACCATGTTTATCCTGTCACCGAGAGGACAGGTAACATCGATATTTGCATCGGCGTTCTTTTCAACAGGGAGACTTTCACCCGTCAGGGCGCTTTCGTCACACTTGAAGGCAGCACAGACAGTCAGCCGTCCGTCAGCAGGAACAAAATCCCCTGCCTCAAGCAGAACGATGTCGCCGGGGACGATATCCTCAGAGGGGATTACCTTTATTTCGCCCCCTCTTTTAACCTTGGAAAGGGGAGAACTCATCTTCTGCAGAGCATCCAGCGAAGCTTCCGCCTTCTGCTCCTGAGCAACCCCCAGCACCGCATTGAGTATGACGATGGCGATAATAATCAGGGGTTCTGCAGGATTGATATCCTTTCCGTGGGATTCGACTATTTCAACCACCAGTGACACAAAGGCTGCAATAAGGAGAACAACGACCATAAAATCCTTCAGCTGAGCGAAAAAACGCTGCATTACGGTCTTCTTTTCCTTTTCCTTCAGCTTGTTTTTGCCGTGGGACTGAAGCAGCCTGAGCGCCTGTTCATCGGAAAGTCCGTTTTCCATGTCAGAAGAAAACGCCTTTACTGTTTCCTCTTTGCTTTCAATATACCAGTTTTTCATTACTTCCTCCGTGCTCAGTGCTTTGCTTTGCCGAGCATCGAAGCGCGCAGATCCCACAGCTTCTGAGAAAGGTCAACATAGTAGCCGTGAGGATTCTCAAAGCGCTTGACCTCATTCCAGAGTGTTCCAACCTGAGCGGCACAATATTCACGGATATCTTCAATGGAGGGTAAAGAATAAACGAGCTTGCCCTTGCTGAAGATGGGCTGGAGAAGCTCGACAGCTCTGAAGTTTTCGCAGAGCTTACGCTTCCAGGTGAATTCACTGTGGAAGATCTCATAGGGCTGAGAGTCGTCAATGACCTCATCGCCGCAGGTGAGAACATCGGCAATAGCCTTGCCTGTCTCGTTGTCGTAAAGTCTCCAGACCTTTTTGTCACCGGGAATTGTTACCTTTGCAACGTTATCGCTGATTTTTACCTTGGGCTCAACAACTCCGTCGCGCTCAACGGCAGCAAGCTTGTAAACCGCACCGAATACAGGGGTTGAGGAGGCGGTGATAAGACGCTCGCCTACGCCGAAGGAATCAACGGGAGCGCCCTGAGCGAGCATTTCCTTTATAAGATACTCATCAAGTGAGTTGGAAACACAGATCTGACAATCGGGGAATCCTGCCTCATCGAGCATCTTACGGGCGTTGGTTGTCAGATAGGTAATATCGCCGCTGTCGATTCTGATGCCCTTGGGACGGAATCCGCGGGGGAGAATTTCCTCGTTGAATGCCTTTATTGCGTTGGGAATACCGGATTTAAGGGTGCTGTAGGTGTCAACCAGCAGGGTGCAGTTATCGGGATAGGTGCGGGCATAAGCGCGGAAAGCATCAAGCTCGGTGGGGAACATCTGAACCCAGGAGTGAGCCATGGTGCCGAGAGCCTTTACGCCGTAAAGCTCATCGCTTATAGTGCAGGCAGTGCCGACGCAGCCGCCGATATATGCAGCGCGGGCGCCCTCGACCGCAGCGCTTGCGCCGTGGGCGCGGCGTGAGCCGAATTCCATGACAGCCTTGCCCTTTGCAGCTCTTGTAATACGGTTTGCCTTGGTTGTGATAAGGCACTGATGGTTGATAAAAAGAAGGAGAGCGGTTTCAATGAACTGAGCCTGGATAACCGGACCGCGAACCTTGACTATAGGCTCGTTGGGGAAGATAGGAGTACCTTCCGGAATAGCCCATATATCACAGGAAAATTCAAAATCGCGAAGATAATCGAGGAATTCCTCACAGAATCCGCGGGAGCGGAGGTATTCGATATCCTCATCGGTAAAGTGAAGCTCCTCGATATATTTAATAATGGATTCAAGACCCGACATAATGGCGTAGCCGCCGTTATCGGGTACTTTTCTGAAGAAAAGGTCAAAGTATGCAATTGTGTCAGCCATGCCGCACTTGAGATAGCCGTTAGCCATGGTAAGCTCGTAGAAGTCGGTGAGCATGGTTAAATTGCCGATGTATTGTTTCATATGTATAACCTCCCTGAGTTGACTTACAAAATAATTCAAAAAATATTATACAACATCAATAAACAGAATACAATGATATGCGGTAAATTTCGATTGCGCACCGCCACATTCCTTTATCTAATATGAAATATCATAACAAAGACACTTTTTTTATTGACATAAGTTTTTATTTGTGTTAATATTTACGCAGGATTCGCGCTTGTTTTACTGTGAATCGCATGGTTTGTGGGATATTATAGCTGCGGTTGGGTTGTATGCGGGTCTGAAAATAATTTTATGGTGGATGATATTTATGAAGGCACAGAATAACCAGGCAGACGGCTGCCGTAATCTGGCAGGACCGAAAATCAAGGAGATCAGAGACAAAAACAATATGACTCAGCGTGAGCTTGTGGTAAAGCTTGAGAAAAGAGGGGTTTATCTTACAGCCTGTACTCTTTCCAAAATCGAAACCCAGAAAAGAAGCATCACTGATGTTGAGCTTTCCGCGTTCAGCAAGGCTCTGGAGGTCGGAATCGACGAGCTTATCGATGCGGATTGATTGAGTTGATATTATGTAAACAGCGAACGGGCTGCCGTTCGCTGCTTTTTATTTTGCATCTATTCCTGAGGTTTTGAAGATCTCGCCGCTGCGAAGGATGAATACCGCTTCAAAATCATCGCTTTTTTCCGCATGATCAAAGCCTTTTTCAAAGCCCATGAGATACAGTGAGGTGGAAAGCGCATCTGCGTCGACGCCGCTTCTGCAGACGATGGTAACAGAAGCAATATCGTTGTTTACGGGGTAGCCGTCAGCACTGCTGAGCAGGTGATGATACATAACACCGTTTTCTTCAAAGCACCGCTCATATATACCGGAGGTGACCACACTTGTTTCGCCGAGTGACAGTGTGAATGCATAGTCGGAATACTCTCCCTGAGGGTCACGGATTCCGATCTGCCATTCCGAGCCGTCGGGCTTCTGACCGAAAGTGGCAACATTTCCGCCGAGATTGATAAGCGCGGCAGTTACATTGCAGTCTGCAAAATAATCGCAAAGTCGGTCAGAAATGTATCCTTTTGCAATGGCTCCCAGCTCTATGCTGCAGCCCTCGGGGACAGTAACGGTATTGCCCTCGACTGTTATCAGCCTGTAATCCACCATGGGCAGAAGAGCGCTGATGCTGTCAGCATCGGGAACGGAAGGGGATACATCAGAAAATCCCCAGAGCGCGGAAAGCGGGGCAACGGTAATATCAAAGGCTCCGTCAGTCAGACGGGAATATTCAAGAGAAAGAGCAATGATTTCAGCGGTTTCGCTGCTGACCTCAACTGCCGTTCCCTGCGAGTGATTTATCTTCCATACATCGCTGCCCTCAATCGTGCTGCTGAGCATATTCTCGTAGTCTCTGCACAGCTCGAAGGCACCTTTTAGAGAGCTGTCATCCTCGGCATAAACGGTCAGAGAAACGACCGTACCGAGAACAAATTCGGTCTGAGAATACTTTTTTGCACTGCTGTTTCCCGGGGTACAGGCACAAAGAGACAGCAGAAAGGCAAAAAACAAAATAAAAACACCTGATCGTCGCATAATAATCACCGGGAAAATTTACAAATTAACAAAATACTGCAGAAATCCGAAAAGGAATGTAGTATACTTGCTTTAAATGACTGAGAAACGAAAGGATATGCGGTGTGGACAGAACCAGAAAGCTTACACTGACAGCCCTGCTCACAGCCGCAGCGCTGATACTGGGCTGGATAGAGCATGCAGTGCCTGTTGTGGTAAGTATACCCGGTATAAAGCTGGGTATAAGCAACATTGCGGTAGTATTTGCACTTTACTGCCTCGGAGGGGGCTATGCCGCCTCTGTGACGGTGTGCAAGGTGCTGCTTTCCGCGGTGCTGTTCGGCGGCTTTTCGGGCTTTGCCTATTCCGCCGCAGGGGGAGCACTGAGCCTTGTGACAATGATGCTGCTTTACCGCTGCAGCAAACTGTCCCCCATAGGGACAAGCGCCGCAGGAGGAGCTGCCCATATTACCGCCCAGGTGCTCGTGGCAGTGCTGTTCACCTCAACACCTCAGATTGTCTGGCTGCTGGCACCGCTGCTGGCAGTGGGAACGCTGACAGGAGCTCTCACAGGCTTCCTTTCGGCTCTGCTGATAAAAAAGACAGAAAGACTTATCAGATAAACGCAGTGATGGCAACGCTCAGGGTACCAAGAAGCATCAGCACTGCAAGTATGATACAGACTATTCTGACAAAAAACTTTCTCTGCTTATCGTTCATAAGTAACGGGCAATCCGCCCAGCACCTCTCTTTAAATGATTTTATTAAAGTATAATACATTCATATTGCAAAAGCAAATATCTTTTGCGTGTATTTCATGAGACATAAGGAAGGATCTGATTGATATGATGAAAAACCGCTCTTTCTGGCTGAAGGCAGCAGTATATTTGCTGCTGGCGGTATTGATGGTGTCGGGAATAATCTATTATTCCTCAAAGGATTTTTCGATGATAGCAGGCTCATCGGGGGATACTGAAGAGGAATGGGAAATCATCGACTATGAAGAAATCAGCGGAAGCGATATGAGCTTTACCGATGTGGGTCTGGTGGATGAAGAGCTTTATGAAAACACCGACGAGGAAACCTGTGTCGTAGAGGTGGTTGAGTGCATCAACTACAGCGACTATATGGAAATGGATATGGTGACCCGCAAGCAGACATTGTATGTGGAAGTAATGTCAGGGGCGCGGAAGGGAGAATTTCATTACGCGGTGTTTGACCGCTCAAACCCCACAGGCGGAGACCCCTATGAGCTCTGCAAAGAGGGGGACAGGCTTCTCTGCTTCTTTACTGTAAATGCTGACGGCGCAGTTATAGACAACGGAACGATCACCGATTTTCACCGTATGCCGAGCATAATATGGGCGTTTGTGATTTTCATGCTGATGCTCCTGTTCCTTACAGGCCGCAGGGGAATAAAATCCTTTGTGGCACTCATAGTCACCTGTGCAGGCATCATACTTATTATACTGCCGATGATACTTGACGGAGTAAGCCCCATTGCAGCGGCAATAATCGGATGTGTGTTTGTAATAGTCACAACCCTTGTCCTGGTCTACGGCTTTACGGTCAAAACCCTTGCCGCAGCCCTGGGCGCCCTTGGCGGAGTAGTGGTTGCGGGACTGTTCACAGCGATCATGAACAGCCTGCTGCATATGACAGGCGCCACCAACAGTGAAGCCAATATGCTTGCGCTGCACTTTGCAAACGGCGATGTGGATCTCAGCGGAATAATGTTTGCTGCGGTTCTTATCGGTTCTCTGGGCGGTACTATCGACGTCGGCGTTTCCATTGCATCCGCCCTTGATGAAATGCGTGAGCATGCACCTGAGATAACTGCGGCAGAGCTTGCAGGCTCAGGTCTGAAGATAGGCAGCGATATAATGAGCGCATCTCTGAACACCCTCATCCTTGCTTATGTCGGCGGTGCAATACATCTGCTTCTCATGCTGAGAATCAACGGCGTTGCAATGATAGATGTAATGAACGCAGAAACCATTACAAGCGAGCTGCTCAGAGCTCTCGCAGGAAGCTTCGGACTGCTCTTTACCGTCCCCATCACTTCTTTTGTTGCAGGCGCAATGCTCTGCAAGGGCGGCTTCGGAAAGTTCACCATCAGAATGTTCCCCACAATGGATTCCCTTCTGAATTTTATTGACAAAGCAAGGGCAAAGTGGCAGAGCGCAATGAGAGAGGCTGAAGCACGTTCCGATAAGAAGTACGGCATAGAAAAAAGAGAAAATCTCTACGAGCGGGTGCAGCAGCACTATGACGGATTCGATGACGATATCGTTTATGATGAAAGTGAAGATGACGGTCAGCACTGATATTGCACATTATGCAAAAAAATTATATAAATTTTCCAAAAACGACTTCTCAAAGCAGAAAATATGTGTTATAGTTATTGCATAATAGATGTCTTGTGATGTTAAGGTTCAGTCAAAAACCTCACTTACACCTTAGCTGGGGGTGCATATATGAGATTTCGCATGAAAAGAGAAATAAGCGGATTTGATGAGTACATAAATATTTACGATGAGAAAAACAAGCTCAGATATTACAGCGTGGAGGTCGATTATGCCAGACCAAAACGACTTCTCTACACCAAGGCGCAGGTGAGAATAGCCACTGTGGATATGTCTCCTGTGGATGTTGAGGATCTGATGCTGGGCTATCCGCTCTTCCTCGGCAATGAAAAGATCGGGCATTACGATGATTCGCTGGATATGGATTCAACCGATCATGTCGAGTTTGCCCATATCGCAGGGCTTGAGTACAAGTTCATCGAAAATTCCGAGCGACTTACCTTCCGCGATTACAAGCTGGTAGACAGCGAGGACGAGATCGTAATGACCGTAAAGCGCTCAGGCGCAGACTTTGTGTGTGATATAGAAAGGGAAGAGGATGTTGAAATCTGTCTCCTTATTGCATGCATTGAATTCTGGCGTTTTGTCACAACAGAAAGAGACTTTTAATCCGAAAGGTGCATCCGTGGGATGCACCTTTTTTCAGCTTTCAAGGCTCCCAAAAAAGCACACTTTTGTCTCTTCCTTTGTGCAAAATAAATAATAAATGCTTCGCATTTTTGAGTACAAGAGCGGTCTTGTAAGAAAACAACAAAATAACAGCAAATTTTTTGCCTGTCTTGTAAGAAAACAAACAAAAAAGACTTGATTTCATCGCTGCTATTTGTTATTATAATATTTGGATAAATGTGTAGTTGAAATTTCGGTTTATCCGGGTACAAATAAGACGTACGGAGGTGCATAGAAAGAAAGCTTCAGCGTTACACTGTAAAAACCGTGCAGTAATGCCGGCGTTAATAAAAGCAAGATATCACGGCGAAAAATGAGTTGTGATTTTAAGAAAGGATGACAAGCAAATGTTACCAAAACAGGAATGTATAGCCATGCTGCTTGCAGGCGGACAGGGCAGCAGACTGTACACATTGACCCGTAATCTGGCAAAGCCTGCTGTTCCCTTCGGCGGAAAATACAGAATAATCGACTTCCCTCTGTCTAACTGCGTCAATTCAGGTATTGAAACAGTCGGCGTTCTCACCCAGTATCAGCCGCTGGTTCTCAATGACTACATAGGCAACGGACAGCCCTGGGATCTTGATACAATGTACGGCGGCGTTCATGTTCTGCCCCCCTATCAGCGCAGCAAGGGCGGCGACTGGTACAAGGGAACCGCAAATGCAATTTACCAGAACATCAACTTCATCGAGCGCTACAACCCCGAATATGTTGTAATCCTCTCCGGTGACCATATTTACAAGATGGACTACTCCGCAATGCTTGCATACCACAAGGAAAAGAATGCAGCATGCACCATCGCTGTTTACAGAGTCCCCATGGAAGAGGCACCCAGATACGGTATCCTCAACTGTAATGATGACGGCTCCATCTATGAGTTTGATGAGAAGCCCCCCGTACCCAAGAGCAACCTTGCATCAATGGGTATCTACATGTTCAACTGGGATAAGCTCCGCGCATATCTGGAAGCTGACGAAGCAACCGAGGGCAGCTCCAATGACTTCGGCAAGAACGTTCTTCCCGCAATGCTCAATGCAGGCGAGACCATGATGGCATGGGAGTTTGACGGCTACTGGAAGGATGTCGGAACCATCGACTCTCTCTGGGAAGCAAACATGGATCTTCTCGATCCCAATGTTCCCATCGACCTTTCCGATCCCACCTGGAGCATCTACACAAGAAGTGCAGTAATGCCTCCTCACTACATCAGCAAGAATGCTGAGTGCCAGAACTCTCTCGTAGCAGAGGGCTGTGAGGTTGACGGAAACCTTGAGTTTGCGATCCTCTTTGCAGGCGTAACCGTTGAAAAGGGCGCAAGAGTAACAGACTCCATTATCATGCCCGGTGCAGTGATAAAGAAGAATGCTGTTGTTCAGTATGCTATACTCGATGAGAATGCAGTTGTCGAGGAAGGCGCAGTAGTCGGTGAAAGACCCGAAAATGTAAAGGATAAGGATAAGTGGGGCATTGCTGTTGTAGGCAGCGGTGTCACAGTCGGAAAGAATGCAGTTGTACCTGCAAAGGCAATGGTTGAGCAGGATGTTCCGGAGGTGAAGAAATAATGAGAGGCACAAACGTAGTAGGTATTATTTTCTCAAATATGCACGATGACTATCTTCCCCAGCTTACAAGCGCCAGAACCATGGGCTCTGTTCCCTTCGGCGGAAGATACAGAACTATCGACTTCCCCCTTTCCAACATGGTAAACAGCAACATCAACAAGGTCGGTGTTGTAACAAAGAGCAACTATCAGTCTCTTATGGACCATCTTGGATCAGGCAAGGCATGGGATCTCTCCAGAAAAAAGGAAGGACTTTATATTCTTCCTCCCTTCGGCAGAGGCAACGGTCTGTATAACGACCGAATCGATGCTCTTGCAGGCATCAGCAACTTCCTCAAGCACTGCTCGGAGGAATATGTTGTAATGAGCGACTGCCACATCGTATATAACATAAACTTCAAGGATGTTCTCAACGCACACGTCGAGAAGAATGCTGACATCACCGTCATCTACAAGAACGGCGTACTTCCCGAGGCTCTGCCCAACAAGGTCACCTTTGAAATAAACAGAGCAAAGAAGATCACCTCCGTTGTCAACGGCATCGTTCCCGAGGGCAAGTGCAACTGGAGCATGGGCATCTATGTAATGAAGCGCGAGCTTCTCATGAGAGTTGTTGAAGAGGCTGTTGCGAACAATAAGGACAGCTTCATAAGAGACGTTCTCCAGAACGGCGTCGAGCGCTATAAGATCTGCGGCTACAAGCACGAGGGCTATGCAGGCGTTCTCTCTTCTGCACAGGCATATTTTGCAACAACAATGGATATGATGAAGTCTGAGGTCAGACGCGATATCTTCAATCCCATGCGTCCCATCTACACCAAGGTCCGCGATGAGATGCCCGCCCGTTACGGTCTGACATCCTCTGTAAAGAATTCGATGGTCGCAGACGGCTGCATCATCGAGGGCGAGGTTGAAAACTGCGTGCTCTTCCGCGGTGTCAAGATCGGCAAGGGTGCGAAGGTTTCCAACTGCATTATCATGCAGAACACCGAAATCGGTGACAACACAGTTATGAATTATGTAATTGCCGACAAGGATGTAATCGTAAGAAACGGAAGATCCTTCATGGGCTGCGAGAGCTACCCTGTATATATCGGCAAGGGCAATATTGTCTGACAGGAGGACAAAGCCAATGAAAGTATTATATGTCTCCAGTGAAGCGCTGCCTTTTGCAGCGTCAGGCGGACTTGCTGACGTAGCAGGAAGCCTACCGCAGGCAATGAGACAGAGACTTGTAGGCTGCCGTATTGCAATGCCTCTCTATGAGAGCGTTCCTCAGGAATTGCGTGAAAACATGAAGTTCATCACCAGTCTGTCGGTGCCTGTATCCTGGCGCAGACAGTACTGCGGTGTTTTCGAGGCAAAGGCAGGCGGAGTTATCTATTACCTGCTGGATAACCAGTATTATTTCAAGCGCAAGGGTCTATACGGTCACTATGATGATGCAGAGCGTTTTGCATTCTTCTCAAGAGCCGTACTTGAAATGCTCCCCTATCTTGATTTCAAGCCTGACATAATCAATGCAAACGACTGGCAGGCAGGTCTCGTTCCCGTATATTACGATATTCATTATGCAAACAATGAGTGGTACAAGGGAATAAAGACGGTATTCACCATTCACAACATTCAGTATCAGGGACAGTACAGCAGAGAGATCTGCGAGGATGTTCTGGGCATAGCACCCGAGAACTACCACCTGGTTGAGTATAACGGCTGTGTCAACATAATGAAGGGTGCTATTGAAACCGCTCACAAGGTCACAACAGTCAGCCCCACTTATGCACAGGAGATTCTCGACCCGTGGTTTGCTCATAAGCTTGACCCGATCCTCAGAGAGCGCTCATGGAAACTGTGCGGAATTCTCAACGGAATCGATACAGAGAATTACAATCCTGAGACCGATGCCCATATCTACAAGAACTACAATACCGAGAATTTTGCAGAGGGCAAGGCGGAAAACAAGCGCGAGCTTCAGCGCAGACTGGGTCTGCCCGAGCGTCCCGACGTTCCGCTTATCGGTATGGTAACCAGAATGGTCGGACACAAGGGTCTTGACATTGTCAAGGCTATGCTGGATGAATTCATTGAGAACAATGATGTTCAGTTTGTCATACTCGGCTCCGGCGACTGGGAGTACGAGTCCTTCTTCAAGGAGATGCAGGAGAAGCACAGAGAGAAGTTCTGTGCCTGCTTCGGATTCCTGCCTGAGCTTTCCAGAAAGATCTATGCAGGCTCCGATATTTTCCTCATGCCTTCAAAGAGCGAACCCTGCGGACTTTCCCAGATGATAGCTCTGCGCTACGGTTCAATCCCCGTTGTCCGTGAAACAGGCGGTCTCAAGGACTCCATCATCGACAGCGGCGACAATGAAGGCAACGGCTTTACCTTCAAGATGTACGATGCAGGGGATATGCGCTACGCAATGGAGCGCGCACTTGCAGGCTACGCAGTCAAGGACGGCTGGAGCATTCTTGTAAAGCGCGCAATGGAAGCTGACAACAGCTGGGGCAAGAGCGCAAATGCCTACATCAGAATGTACAAGTCACTTCTGAAGGAAGGTTAATCATCTGATAAAAAGGTGCAGCCTTACTGAGGCTGCACCTTTTGCCGATAAGGAGAAATAGTATGGCTAATTACTGTAATTACGAGATCCATGTAAGAGGAAAGAAAAAGGCTGCTCTTATGATGGCTGCCATAATGGCAACCGCAGACTCCAAATGGATAACTCACGAAGAGGGAACAGATGATGAATATGTCGTCTGGTTCAAGGGCGACTGCAAGTGGTCGCTGGATGCATACTGCGAAGAGCAGCCTGATGTTAAAATCGACCTTGACGAGTATTCCGAGGAGGATATCAGGGACGCGGATTTTGAGGAATACTGGTATCTGACCATGCGCCGGAAGTCAGAAGTTCTGGGACTTGAGATACTGGCTCATTCGTGGTCAGACGAATCTGAATTTGATATATTCGAGTATTACAACAACGGAAGAAAAATATCCTCTGAAAGCATACTGAACAGACCCGAATGGGACGAAGACATTCAGATGGTATACTGCTCCTATATAGATTACTGTCTGGTATTCGGACTCAATCCCAGCCTCAACCCTCCACCTGTGTGGAATAAGGAGGAATACCCCACTTACGAGGAATTCTGCAATGAGTATGACATCGACCCGGAAATTCTCCCCGAAAGCAAGTGGGAAGAGGATGAGGATGATATGTATGTCTGTATGATTCCCGATGAGGAGAGACCCGAAGTAGGCTTTGTGTTTTAATAAAAAAAGAGAGGCGAAAGCCTCTCTTTTTCTATTTCTTCAGTTTCTTCTTTCCGGTTATCAGATCCGTCAGGCGTGAAAGCAGCAGGGATGCAGCAATGGAAATCGCCACGATAAGTCCGTAACCCCAGATAGTCCACTGGGGGAATTTTATGGGATAGCACAGGCGTCTGAGACCCTGATGGGTAATGTACAGCTCATAGGAATACTTGCCGACAGTGCGCAGGGACTTTGTCAGGAAGCACTCTTTGATGAGTCTGAAGAATACAATAAGCACAAACAGCGCAAAGAATGAGAAGATGCTGATGATGTAATACTGGGACATGAAGGACATATGCGGTCTGGTGGAAGGGATAATTCTGAGCAGTCTGAGGATGAGACCGATCGCCATGGGGATGTACATAAGGGGAGTGACAGGTCTGTTTTCCTTGGCTAACCTTCCGAAATACATACCGACAAAGAATATCGGGAATCTATGAATGGCGATATGAGTGTGCTCATATATAGTGGGAACGGTGAATTTCAGCAGTGCGGTGACTGCAAAAGCACCTGCAAGCCAGCAAAGGAGGGAGAGAAAAGGTCTCTTGCCGGAAATGCCCTTGAAAACCAGAGGGGCAAGCAGATAGGTTATAAGCACAAATGGGACATACCAGAAGGTCAGCAATCCGTTGAAGAGCAGAGAGCCGAAGGAGAAATGATA
This sequence comes from Acutalibacteraceae bacterium, assembly GCA_045604945.1. GTDB lineage: Bacteria > Bacillota > Clostridia > Oscillospirales > Acutalibacteraceae > JAISGQ01. Next base: position 13,332 of record JAZUPA010000108.1, on the reverse strand, counting down.
AAGAAAATCAAGCGGGAAGTTCCATCTTGGCTGCTGCAGAGAATAAATGGCAAAAATAACCGAACCCCACATTATGTAAGGTATGACTACCCTTGAAAATCTCTTTTTGAAGAACTGACCGGCAGAATTGTTTTTGCTGAGTGAGTAATACAAGCCGACACCGGACATTATTACGAAAAACTCAACACCGACAGAAGCAGTTGCGCCGATGAAACCCTGCCCCAGCAGCGACAGAATATCGCTGTGATGATTGTTGTACTGCTGGAAGAAGTGCAGCACCATTACCTGAATGATCGCAAAGCCCATTATTTCGCTGCGATATTTGCTTAAATCAGTAAAAGTCACGCCCCTGAATGCTTCGATCAGTTTTTTCATAGCCATCACCTTTGATTTTGATTCAATGTAATTACAGGATTTTTCACATCGATACATATTTTACTGTTTTTTGCAGCCTTAGTCAATAGCATTTGTGTATGCAAAACAGAGAACAGCATCAGAGCATTTACGAAAATGCTCCGATGACGCAACAGAAGCAAGATGATTTAAAGATACGAAAACTCAACAGCGTGAGCAACTGCAGGAATTGTCTCTCCCTGATAGGAACTGGTGGGGGACATGAGAGCGCCTGTTGCGACAAAAAGCACTTTTTTAATTTCGCCTTTAAGCAGCTTCGGCACCCTCTGAATATTGCTTTGTCCATTTATGGATTTGTGCGTTGTATACCCCTGTTTCTTGTTCAAGCGCAGTTAGTGTTTCTCCCGCCAAGCTGCGTTTTACCAATGCTGATTCTTCTTCTTTGCTATGGCTCTTGTTTGTTCCGCCTTTCGGTCTTCCCATTCTTTTCAACTCCTTTTCTTTTTTTAGCATAAAAAGTGATGGCAGACACTTTTTTGTGTCTGCCATCACTTTATCACTTCAGCGAAAGCCTCTCTTTTTATTTCTTCAGTTTCTTCTTTCCGGTTATCAGATCCGTCAGGCGTGAAAGCAGCAGGGATGCAGCAATGGAAATCGCCACGATAAGTCCGTAACCCCAGATAGTCCACTGGGGGAAATTTATCGGATAGCATATACGTCTGAGACCCTGATGGGTAATGTACAGCTCATAGGAATACTTGCCGACAGTGCGCAGGGACTTTGTCAGGAAGCACTCTTTGATGAGTCTGAAGAATACAATAAGCACAAACAGCGCAAAGAAGGAGAAGGCACTGACAATATAATACCTGGACATGAAGGATATGTACGGTCTGGTGAAGGGGATGATCTTGATCAGTCTGATGAGGAGACCGATTAACATAGGGATGTACATAAGGGGAGTGACAGGTCTGTTTTCCTTGGCTAACCTGCCGAAATACATACCGACAAAGAACATCGGGAATCGGTGTATGGCAATATAAGTGTTACCATATATAGTGGGGACGAAAAATTTCAGCAGCGCAGTGACAGCAAAAGTACCTGCGAGCCAGCAAAGAAGGGAGAGAAAAGGTCTCTTGCCGGAAATGCCCTTGAAAACCAGGGGAGCAAGCAGATAGGTTATAAGCACAAAGGGAACATACCAGAAGGTAAGCAATCCTTTAAAGAGCAGTGAGCCGAAGAAAAAGTGGTAAAGATAGTCAAGAGGGAGATTCCATTTTGGCTTCATCAGGGAGTAAATGATGAAAATAAGCGAACCCCACATTATGTACGGTATGACTACCCTTGAAAATCTCTTTTTGAAGAACTGACCGGGGGAATTGTTTTTACTGAGAGAGTAATACAAACCGACGCCGGACATTATTATGAAAAACTCAACACCCACAGAAGCCGTTGCCCTTATGAAACACTCTCCCAGCAGCGACAAAAAATCGTTATGATGATCGTTGTACATCTGGAAGAAGTGCAGGAGCATTACCTGAATGATCGCAAAGCCCATTACTTCGCTGCGATATTTGCTTAAATCAGCAAAAGTCACGCCCCTGAATGCTTCGATCAGTTTTTTCATAGCCATCACCTTTGATTTTGATTCAATATAATTACAGGATTTTTCACATCGATACATATTTTACTGTTTTTTGCAGCCTTAGTCAATAGAATTTGTGTATGCAAAACAGAGAACAGCATCAGAGCATTTACGAAAATGCTCCGATGCTGCAACAGAAGCAAGATGATTTAAAGATACGAAAACTCAACAGCGTGAGCAACTGCAGGGATAGCCTCGCCCTGATATGAGCTGGTGGGGGACATGAGAGCACCTGTTGCGATAAACAGCATTTTATTGATATCTCCGCTGAGCAGCTTCGGCAGAAAATAACCGCAGAGCACACTGGCAGAGCATCCGCAGCCCGAGCCGCCCGCGTGAACGTCCTGAGATTCTCTGTCATAGATCAGCATGCCGCCGTCGGTAAGCCGACTGCCGCAGTCTATGCCGTCTCTTGAGAGCAGCTCGACCAGAATATCATGCCCAACAAAGCCTAAATCGCCCGTCATTATCACATCGTAATCGTCGGGACTCCGTCGCCCGTCAGCAAAGAACCGCTCTATGGTGCTGCAGGCGGCAGGTGCCATGGCAGCACCCATATTGTTGGGGTCCTTTATGCCGAGATCGTTTATAATGCCTGCGCAAGCTGCAGTAATACCCACTGATGAAGCGCTTTCATCGCTGCTGAGAATGACTGCCCCTGAGCCTGTGACTGTCCATTGGGCGGTGGGAGGTCGCTGACCTCCGTACTGCAGCGGCATGCGGTACTGACGCTCAGCAGAGCAGAAATGGGAGGAGGTCACAGCAGCGCAGGTGTCTGCACAGCCCCCTGCAACAAAAACCGAAGCGTTCATAAGGGTGGACGCCATGGTGGAGCAGGCACCGTACATCCCGATAAAAGGCGCGCCGACGGTGAGCAGTCCAAATGTAGATGCAATGCACTGATTGAGAAGGTCTCCCGAGAAAAGCACATCAAGGTCGCTGCATTTATAATCCGCCTTATGCAGAGCAGTGGTTACAGCCTCAAGCTGCAGCTTGCTTTCAGCCTTTTCCCAGGAATCCTCGCCAAGGGTAGTGTCCTCGTGAGTGAGGTCAAAGTACTTGCCCAGCGGACCCTCGTGCTCCTTTTTGCCGACTACCGCCGCGCATGAAACAACACGCGGCGGATTATCAAACTCAAAAATTCCTCTTCCTGTCTTCACAGGCAATCACCCCGATTGAAATTTATATATATCAGTTTTCCGCCGATAGCAGGAAATATGCAAAAGGGGTAGGGTTTACTTCCGGAAGTTCTGGTGCTATAATTATTCAAAGGGGGCTTGACGATGAATGAAATAATCCTTGGAAAGCTTGCAGAAATAGAAGAAAAAGAAAATGTAAAAATACTTCATTGTGTTGAATCAGGCAGTCGGGCATGGGGCTTTGCATCTCCCGACAGTGATTACGATGTGCGGTTTATATATGTCCGCCCGAAGGAGTATTACTTAAAGCTCGAAAAGACCCGCGATGTAATAGAATGGCAGCTTGATGAAGTGCTGGACATCAACGGGTGGGATATTCAGAAAATGCTGCGTTTGCTGCACAACTCAAATCCCACAGTATTTGAATGGATGCGCTCGCCCATTGTTTATAAAACCACACCGCAGTGGCAGAAGATAACCGAGGTTATAATGGCGTATTTTCAGATAAAGCCTGCCCTTTACCATTATCTGAGCACGGCAAAAAGCACCTTCTTAAATCACCTGCAAGGCGACGAGGTCAAATTGAAGAAGTATTTTTATGTGCTTCGCCCGCTGCTCGCCTGTGAATGGATACTAAAAAACAATGAGCCTGCGCCCATGCTGTTTTCTGACCTTATGACGCAGGAAATTGACTGTGCAGTAAGGGACGAAATCGAAAATCTGCTCAGAATCAAAACTGCCGCCGGAGAGACAGAAAAGGGTCAGAAAAACGAGATCCTGAGCAGGTTTATTGAAGAAAAGACAGCACAGACCGAAGAAACAGTCAGAGCCCTTCCGAATATTGAGCAAAAGGATTGGAAAGAGCTTGATGATTGCTTCCTTTCGTTGCTGAATATATAAAATCGGGAGGTAAAATATGAAACGGCTGATTTGTATTACTATGATTCTTGCAACAATGCTTGCTTTGTGCTCGTGCTCTGAAACAGACGTGAGAAACGGCAAAAGCGTAGAGCTGACGTTTATCTGCTATGAGGAAGACATCAGTGTCAAGCTCACCGATGAGGAAGCCAATATGGTTATCGAGATTCTCGACGGCAAGGAATATGACCCGATATTTTCAGGTGTACCGTCCTGCGGATTTGACAAAGATATTTCGTTGAAGGTAGGAAGCCATGTCTATGGAATTGCGATGGACGGCTGCGGCGTGATATTGGATTACGGCAATCTGAGATATTTTTCCGTTTCCAAGGAGGATATAGAATATATACACTCACTCTTTAAAAAATACGGCGGATATTTCCCGTGTGTATAAATGCACTAAATGTACGATGTAATATGTAAGGGCGACCATCGGTCGCCCCTTAAAACAAGGTTGTAATCCAATAAATCAGCCCATACAGCATGCTTGCGGAGATACCGAAGCACAGCACAGGACCTGCAATGGTGAAAATTTTGGCACCGATGCAGAAAACCTGTCCTTCTGCTGCTGTCAATATAGGACACAGGATTTTGCAAAAACATTTACATTCAAACGGCGGTGCGGTATAATGAAATAAAGCGAGGTAGACTGTATGACCACAATTCAAAAAGATGAATATGTATTTGAAGTTGATATAGAAAAAACGATAGACTATTATAAAACGCACTCACTTTGCGAATGCGAATGTTGCGAGAATTTTTATGCTCAAATCAAAGGCAAATTTCCAAAACTCGAATCTTTTTTGTATGATTTTGGTGTTGATATATCAAAGCCCGATGAATGCATGAGTGTTGAATTGGATAATGAAATTCAATATATTGGTATTGACTATACTGTATGCGGTAAAGTTATTACTATGGGACAGTATGAAATTGATATTCAAGACGATTTATTTTTTAGCCTTGTCATTACAGAGGGGTTTGCCTCGCCAAACGAACAAGCAGGAGATTATTTTACAATTTCAGTAAATAATATTTTTGAGTTGCCGTGGGTGTTGGATAAACCATTTCCCGCGTCAATACAACAAAAGACAAACAAGATAAAAGGATTTTTCAAGAATATATTTAAGGCTTGACCACTCGGTCAAGCCTTTTTCGTTAGAATAAAGTCGTTATCCAATAAATTAAGCCATACACTACACTTGCGGAAATTCCGAAGCACAGCACAGGACCTGCAATGGTGAAAATCTTGGCACCGATGCCGAAAACCTGTCCTTCGGTTTTGAACTCCATGGCAGGGGAGACCACGGAATTTGCAAAGCCCGTAATAGGCACAAGAGTCCCGGCACCTGCCACCTTGGCAATTCTATAAAAAATACCCAGCGCAGTGAGCGCTGCGGCGATACCGATGAGGGTTACCGATGTGGCGGTGCGCGCGTCCAGCAGCTCGAGCTTGCATACAGACTGGTAGAATTTGGTCAGAAGCTCGCCGATAACGCAGATAACACCGCCGATGACAAATGCGAATATATAGTTTTTGAGACTTGGTGAGGAGGGGGATTTTTCCTTTGCAAGCTTCCCGTATTCCTCAGGTGAAATGTTCATGCACACCACATCCTTTCTGAGAATATATTGTGCGCAGAATTTGGATTTATTCGCAGAAAAAAGAAACAGTCTCCCGGCGGGGAGACTGTCGGCATAATCAAGACTGCAGGCACTCTCTGATCTTTTCTCCGATTCTTGAACGTACAAGCGCGGCAAGCTCAGAGGTGTTAAGCTCACTGTATTCTTCATAGGGAATGGGCTTGAGATAGTGGATCTGCACACTGACAGGCTTCGAGCCCTTCTGGTCGAGGACCTTGAAGCTGTCCACAAAGGCAACAGGCACAACAGGACACTTTGCCTTTACTGCGCACCTGAAGCTGCCGCTGTGAAACTCCAGCATCTCGTTACCCTTTTTGCTTCTGGTGCCTTCGGGGAAAATCAGATAATTGCGCCCGCCTTTTACCTCCTTGATAACGGAGTTTATAACCGTCATCGACTGGCGCACATCTTCGCGGTCCATGGCAAAGGATTTGGTGCAGACTGCAATCTGATGAATGAAGGGAATGTTGTAAAGCTCCTTCTTGAGCACCGCACCGAGAGGTGTATCGCAGGTTGCGGCAATGGCAACAACATCAAAAAGTCCCTGATGATTTGCATACATCAGAAAGCCGTTTTCGGCGGGTATATTTTCTGTGCCTGTAATTTTCAGGTCGATATTTCCCGATTTTACCGCAAGCTGGAGAATACGCTGAATATGAGCATATTTCTCAGCCTCGGGATATTTGTCGGTGTGCTTTGCGTAGCGGCAGAGCTTGCTGTAAAGCCCGGGTACTCTGAACAGGTTTCTGAAAACCATGAGTGCTATACGGTTCATCAAATCTTCCTTTGCTTGCTTTATAAATTATATTACCCGATATACTATACAATAAAAAACTCTCCATTACAAGACAAAAAACAAGTCCCTTGCATTGTGTGCAGGGACTAGTTTTTTTATGCTTTATCAGATACCTTCGACAATGCTGCCCACACCGTCGAGAACATAATGAGGTCTGTAAGCGTAATGTTCAAGCTCCTCAAGGGTGGTGCAGCCTGAAAGAACAAGTACAGTATCAAGACCGCTTTCCATGCCTGCGATGACATCGGTATCCATTCTGTCGCCTATCATGACTGCCTCTGCGGAATGAACGCCCAGCTTGTGAAGACCTGTTCGCATCATAAGGGGATTGGGCTTTCCGATGTAGTAAGCAACCTTGCCTGTGGCAAGCTCAATGGGAGCGACCAGTGCGCGGGTTGCGGGGATAATTCCCGATTCAGAGGGGGCGGTCATATCAGAATTGGTTGCAATGAGTTTTGCACCCTTATTGATAAGCTTTACCGCCTTGAGGATGGTGTCGTAGTTATAGGTTGAGGTTTCGCCCACAATAACATAGTCAGGGTCGATATCATTCATGGTTATGCCCACCTCATAAAGCGCATTGAGCAGACCGGGAGCGCCGATGACATAAGCAGTGCAGCCGGGAGCCTGACGGCTGAGAAAACGGGCGGTGGCGAGAGCGCTTGTATAAAAATGATCCTCGCTGACATCGAGCCCCATGCGCATCAGCTTTGCGCGAAGCTCCGCAGGGGTGCGCTCGCTGGAATTTGTAAGGAACAGGAATGGCTTATCGCTGTCCTGCAGCCACTTGACAAACTCAGTAACACCGGGAAGCAGCTTGTTACCGTGGTAGATAACACCGTCCATATCGCATATGAATCCCTTTTTAGCTCTTAACTGTTCAATATCATACATAAAACTTACGCCTCCTGTAATTATATCAGTTTCATAAGACCGGGGGAGAGTTCAACGGAAGAAACCGCGCCGCAGTTGTGAATATTCACGCGGCAGCGCTGAGAGCAGCGGAGAGAAAGCTCCGTGATCCGTCCTGCGTCCCAGGCGATATCTGCAGTGATGCCGTTTCTGAGACATACTCCGCTGAGAGAGCCGTTGCTCCATGCATCGGGCAGAGCGGGAAGGAGAATGATATCATTGCCGATGCTCTGGACTATCATCTGTGTGATGCCTGCAACAGAGCCGAAGTTTCCGTCAATCTGGAAGGGAGGGTGCTTATCAAAGAGGTTTGAATAGGTGGAGTTTGAAAGAAGGGTTCTGACTCCGTCATAAGCCTTTTCTGCATCCTGAAGCCTTGCCCAGAGATTGATTATCCAAGCCATGCTCCAACCTGTGTGACCGCCGCCGTTTGAAAGACGTCTGTCAAGGGTCGCGCGGGCAGCCGCAGCAAGCTCGGGGGTTTTGGAAACGGTTATTTCCCCTGAAGGATACAGACCGTAAAGATGAGAAATATGTCTGTGACCGACTTCAATTTCCTCAAATTCATCGTTCCATTCAAGAATTGTGCCGTTGGAGTGTATTTCGGTTTTAGGCATCTTCTCAAGAATAACATTGAGCTTTTCGGTGATGCCGTCATCAATGCCCAGTGCCTTTTCAGCACCGATGCATCCTGTAAAGAGATGGCGGAGGATCTGATGGTCCATGGTGCAGCCCTCACAGAGACAGCCTGTATCTCCACTCGGATGGCGGTATGTATTTTCGGGGGAGGTAGAGGGGATGACCACAAGTCTGCCCTTGCTGTCCTCTCTCAGATACTCAATGAAGAACTGAGCTGCATCGCGCATGATGGGGTAATACTCGGAGAGGAATCTTCTGTCGAGAGTATACTCATAATGCTCCCAGATGTGGGTGCAGAGCCACGCAGCGCCGAGAACCCAGTGGGTTGCGGGGAGCCAGTCATCCTGAGGAGCGCAGTCGCCCCAGATATCGGTGTTATGATGGCATACAAAGCCTTTTACACCGTACATATCCTTTGCAACCTTCCTGCCGTTGGGAAGCATTCTCTTCAGATGCTCAAAGAGGGGCATCTGGAACTCATGGAGATTGCACATATTGGCAGGCCAGTAGTTCATCTCGGTGTTTATATTGATTGTATATTTGCAGCCCCAGGGAGGATCGAGATGCTCGTTCCATATACCCTGCAGATTTGTCGGCAGAGTACCCGGACGGCTGGAGGAGATCATAAGATATCTGCCGAACTGATAGAAAAGCTCTACAAGACCGTTGTCCTCGTTGCCGCGGGCAAAACCGTTGAGGCGCACATCGGTGGGAACGCTTGAAAGGTCATTGCCGCCGAGCTTTATGGAAAGACGGTTATAATAGCTCTTATAATCATCGGCATGAGCGTGGAAAAGCTCATAGAACGCTTTTCTTGATGCATTTTCGATAACCTTCAGGCATTCCGCCTTGTAGTCCTCATGTCTGAAGGAGGTTTCAACATCGACGAAAATAAGAACCTCATCGGCATCGGTGACACGCATTACGCCGCCGAAGCAGTTTACCTCGCCGCCCACAGCAACCGCCTTTGCCATAACGCAGAAGGGGATGCCCTGAGTGACTTCGATGGCAATGGTGCTGTCATTTACAGTAAACTGATTGTCAAGGGATATTCCTCGCTCAAGCTTTACGGTAAAGTTGAGAGCGCCTTTTTCGGAAGCAGAAAGCCTCATGACCGCAACGTTATCGGGTGCTGAGATAAAGGTGGTTCGGGTATACTCAACGCCACCTGAGTGAAATGCAGTATTGTGAACGGCGTCCTCGATATCCAGCTCACACTTGTAGCTGTCAACAGTATAGGAGGTCTCAGGGGCAAGTCCCAGAATCTGCTGATAGCTGTCAAGCCCTCCGAAACGGTCAAAATCTATTACAAGATCGCCTGCTGTCTGATATACACGCTGATTGCAGGGTGTTCCGTTGAGAGCAAGACGGGCAAGTCGCTGAGCCTCGGTTATCTCACCTGCGCGGATAAGTCTGCGTATCTTTTCAATATTCTTTGCAGCCGCAGGATTTGTCCTGTCTCTTTCTCCTCCTGACCAGACAGAATCCTCATTGAGCTGCAGCCTTTCTCTTTTTATGCCGCCGAATACCATTGCGCCAAGTCTGCCGTTGCCGAGGGGCAGTGCCTGATCCCAACATTCAGCAGGATGGTCGTACCAAAGTTTTTTCAAGGTGTGAACCTCCAAAACAAAAAATATCACTTTATTATATAACAAAAAGAGATAAAAGTCTATATTTCAATATTATAGTTGTACGATTGCTTAAAATAATCACATATATCCGTGCATAATGCACAAAAGCACAGCAAGAGCCATGCTTGCTGTGCTTTTGCTGCCATGACAGCAGGTTGCAGACCATTCAGCGGTTTACGGAAACAAAACGGGTCAGGGAGTGAAAGGGTCGGTGTAAAGGGTAAGATGCTCTATAGTGCCGCCGCCGATGGGATGAACGCTGCAGTAGATTTTGCCGCGGTATTCCTTTGTGGAATCATAGGGGGTCTGAGAGACAGAGCCGCAGGAGGTGGTGCCGTTGCCGAAGGTGATCTTTTCTATGGTCCAGCTGTCGGAAGAACCCTTGTCGCGGCTGTATACTGTAACGGTGATAGTACAGTTGGAAGTAAGATTTGTCTTGCAGTACAGATAACCTGCAACGCGGATATTGCTGCCCTGCTTGTAGATGTTGATCTGAGCGTCGTTGATGTAGGAAAGTCTGGGATTTACCGATGACTCGTCGGAGCTTTCAGAAGCGTAGACAGGCATCTGAACACAGGCGAAAATGAGAATGAGACACATCAATGCGGTGACAAATTTTTTCATGAAAAAACCTCCTTGTTATTTAGCTGCTGAATGACCTGCTGTTAATAATAACCGCAGAAAAATACAAAATGTGACAAGATGTCACAAAATAATTATATTTTCTTTTCTTTTTGCCCATGCAGGTCATTAATTATCCAAAAACATTGAAATTATCCTGCAAAATGGTATAATTGAATTACTATATCCGGTAAAGAAGGGAAAATATGAGTTTTTCAGAGTTTTTGAATTCCAGACGCAGCGCAGCAAAGGCGCTGGTGTCAGAGCTTAAAAAGAAATTTGAATATGTAAGTATTCTTGGCGCTGATATCAGGGCAAAATCTGTCAGGGTGGACAGAAACACATCCAACATAATCAACGGAAGGGATACCGAATGCGGTTTTGTGATAAAGCTCAGCAACGGCACAGTATTTTTTGAATACTCCCTTGACGATATTGACGCCGATGCAGTGAGCCTGGCAGAGAATATAGCAAAAGCCTTTGTTCTCAACGAAAAGCTGCAGGGCAATACCATCGGAGAGGTAAGACTCAATGATGAGCCGCTTGTAAAGTCATTTGCAAGAGAAAGCGACCTTTCGGAATATACCGATGCTCAGCTGCTGGATTTCTGCAAGGAGCAGTGCAGCGCAGTGATAGGAATGAGCGAAAATGTTCTCAATGCCTATGCGATTATAGGTACAATTGAGGTTTCCAAGCTGTTTGTCTCCGAGAACCGCGAGCTTGACCAGAATTACACATGGGTAAACGGAATGCTTATTGCCGTTTACAGGGAAAATGAAAAAATGGTGCAGGTAAGAGAAGGAGCAGATTCAAATCTCATATCCGATGTTATAGAAAAACTGCCCGGTCTTAAAGAAAAGCTTCTCAGAAAAGCGCACATGCTCACCCTTGCAAAGCCCATCGAGCCGGGTGTTTACGATGTAATCACCGACCCCTCCATCACGGGTCTCATAGCTCATGAGGCATTCGGCCACGGCGTTGAGATGGATCAGTTTGTAAAGGACAGAGCCCTCGGTAAGGAGTTTGTGGGAAAATATGTTGCATCTCCCATATGCAACATGCGTGACGGTGCAGCATCGGTAATAAGTGCAGCATCCTATTTCTTTGACGATGACGGAGTGCCGGCAGGCGACACTCAGATAATAAAGGACGGAATACTCGTAACAGGCATATCCGACCTTGCCTCCGCAACCCAGCTGGGACTTCCTCCCACAGGCAACGGAAGAAGAGAATCCACCAGAAGGAAGGCATATTCCAGAATGACCAATACCTTCTTTGAGAAGGGAACGGACAAGCTGGAGGATATGATAGCCTCCATAAAGCACGGATATATGCTTTTTGAGACCAACAACGGAATGGAAGACCCGAAAAACTGGGCGATCCAGTGCGTTGCTGAGTACGGAATCGAGATAATAGACGGCAAGCTGACAGATAATTATGTGTCTCCCGTAGTAATGAGCGGCTATGTGCCGGAGCTTCTTGAGTCCATCAGCATGATATCCGATGATTTCAGCATTATCGGAGCGGGTCAGTGCGGCAAGGGATACAAAGAATGGGTCAGAGTCAGCGACGGCGGACCTGCATTGAAAGTGAGGGTGAAGCTGGGATGAAAACAGTAACAGAGCTGCTTGGCAAAAATCCTCAGGTAAGCGGCTACAGAATAAACATAAGCAAAAAGGAAAGCTATGAGCTTTTCTATGTAAAGGGAAAGCTTGAAACGGTAAGATGCACCGATACCTGCGACAAAGAGGTAACGGTATATGCAGACCACGGTGAATACAGGGGCGATGCGCAGTTTTTCATCTACCCTTCGACAACTCCCGAGCAGATTGAAAAGCTGATTGAAGAGGCTGTCGGCAAGGCACTGCTTATAAATAACGAGCGCTATGAGCTGCCCGAGGGCGAGCAGGGTGAATATGAGGTTGAGAGCAACTTCAGAGATTATGAACCCTCCGGACTTGCAGCTGAAATTGCGCAGGCGGTTTTTGAAGCCAATACATCGGAAAACGGTTCTCTCAACTCTGTTGAGGTTTTCATCAACAAGCGCACTGAGACCGTAATAAACAGCAAAGGTCTCAACAAGACCCAGATTAAATACGATGCCATGGTTGAAGCTATCCCGACCTACAATGGGGAAACTCAGAGCGTAGAGCTTTATGAGCAGTATAATTTCGGAAGCTTTGACAGACAGGCACTTGTTGCTGAAATCGCAGAAAAGATGGAAGAGGTTGAAGCCCGACACAAGGCAGTAAAGCCCGATTATTCCATTGACTGCAATGTCATCCTCGGCAAGCTTGAGCTGGCACAGCTTTTCTTTGAGATAGCATACGACCTTAACTATGCGACTGTATACTCAAAATCCAACCTTTACAGCAAGGGCGATGCAATACAGAAAGAGCCCAAGGGGGACCTTATCGGAATTACCATGGCAGGAAAGGCAAAGGGAAGCGTGCGAAGCTCCGCCTTTGATGCCGACGGCATGTCCCTCGGAAGGGTGCGCCTTGTTGAAAAGGGCAAGGCTGTTGCGGGTTTTGGAGCAAACCGATACGCCCAGTATCTTGGAGAAGAGCCCACAGGCGCACTGCCCTGTCTCTGTGCCGATGCAGGAACCGCTGAGCCTGCGGTGTTTACTGAAGGGAAATATCTTGAGGTAATCTCCATGTCAGGTCTGCAGGTGGATTTCTACAATGACTACATCGGCGGCGAGGTAAGACTTGCTTATTACAGTGATGGAGAGAAGCTTGTCCCCGTTACGGGAATTTCCATTGCAGGCAAGCTCAGTGAGGTGCTGGAAACCATAAGATTCTCTTCGGAGACAGCGGTGTATAACGGATACACAGGCCCCGAAAAGGCAATTCTGACCGATATGTAGATATTCTGATAATTTAAAAGGAGTGCTGCATTGCTGCAGCACTCCTTGTTTGTTATTCAGTCAGATAATCATAAAGCTCTTCGGGAGTTACGCAGAAAACCCTGCCGCCCTTTGCGGTAAGCTCATCTCTGGTGCGGAAGCCCCAGAGAACGGAGATACAGGGG
>JAZUPA010000107.1:0-57623 GCA_045604945.1 Acutalibacteraceae bacterium | reverse complement strand
AGCCTCGGTGCCTGCAAGAGAGATCTGTTCGCTGATTTCAGATGCGGGCATGAGCATTTCGGCAACAGTTACACGGTAGTTTTCAAGGAATACCACCTTGAGCTTATCCTTGACTCTGGGGTCGTTGTTGATGGTGTTAGCAAGGTTGCAGATAAAGCGGATGATCTGCTTTGCCATGAAGTAACCGCTGGCAGCCTTTGCGCCGAAGATGTAAGTCTTGGGAACAAAATCTGCGTTGGGGTTTTCAAGGAGCCACTGATACTCTGAGAGAATATGCAGAGCGTTGAGGTGCTGTCTCTTGTACTCATGGAGACGCTTTACCTGGACATCGAAAATAGAATCAGGATTAACTATAATTCCATTGTTCTTCTTTATATAATCTGCAAGAACGCACTTGTTCTCGCGCTTGATGGCAGCGAGGCGGTCAAGCACAGACTTGTCATCCTTGAATGCCTCAAGCTTCTTGAGCTGGGAAGCATCGGTGATGAAACCCTTGCCGATAAGCTCGGTGAGCATATCATTAAGACCGGGATTGGACTGGCAGAGCCAGCGGCGGTGTGCAATACCGTTGGTGACGTTTGTAAACTTCTCGGGGGTGATGCGGTAGAAGTCTGCAAAAACATCATTCTTGATGATCTCACTGTGAAGTGCGGAAACGCCGTTTACATGGTGGCAGCAGGCAACGCAGAGGTTTGCCATCTTGACATAGCCGTCATGAACGATGCTTACGCGGTCAACGAGAGCCTGGTCGCCGGTGCTTTCAAGAACCTCTTCACAGAAACGGCGATTGATCTCACAGACGATCTGATAGATTCTGGGAAGGCGGCCCTTGAAGAGGTCAACACTCCAGCACTCAAGAGCTTCCTTCATAACAGTGTGGTTGGTGTATGCCATGACCTTTGTAGTCATTTCATAAGCCTCTTCCCATGCGAAGCCGCACTCATCCATGAGTATTCTCATGAACTCGGGGATTGCAAGAGCGGGGTGGGTATCGTTTATATGGATTGCAACAAGATCTGCGAAATTATCCATTGTGCAGTGATGACGCAGATGTCTCTTGATAATATCCTGAATGGACGAGGAAACGAGGAAATACTGCTGAGAGAGACGCAGGCTCTTGCCTTCGTGGTGGTTGTCACCGGGATAGAGAACCTTTGTAAGCATCTCTGCCATAGCATGCTGCTCGATAGAACGCATATAGTTGCCGTCGTTGAAGCTCTTCATGTCGAACTCGGGGCATTCTGCTGCCCAAAGGCGGAGGGTGGATACACCCTTGCCGTCAACACCGGCACACATAAGATCGTAGGGGACTGCCTTGATGGAGTTGTAGCCTACGTGCTTTGCGTGATGATATTCGTCCTCCCAGACCTCTTCGATCCAGCCGCCGAAGTTGATGTCCAGAGCGTCCTCGCGGTGGGGGATCATCCATGTCTCACCGCCGGGAAGCCAGAAGTCGGGAAGCTCGGTCTGCCAGCCGTCAACAATCTTCTGAGAGAAAATACCGAACTCGTAACGAAGGGAATATCCCATGCCGAGATAACCCTCTGTTGCAAGACCGTCAAGGAAGCAGGCTGCAAGTCTGCCGAGACCGCCGTTGCCGAGACCTGCATCAGGCTCGAAATCATAAATTTTTTCAATAGTAGTGTGGTACTGGGGAAGAACCTTGGATACAACCTTTTCTATACCGAGGTTGTAGAGGTTGTTGCGAAGGGAGCGACCCATAAGGAATTCCATGCAGAGATAGTAAACTCTCTTGCCGCCCTTTTTCTCCGTTTCGGTGGAGAACTTCTTACGTGCTTCGTAGAGCATATCGCGCACTACGAGAATGACTGCCTTATAAACGTGTTCCTCATCCGCCTCCTCTGCGGAAAGACCGAAGTTGTGTGAAAGCTTCTGATCTATGAGGGCTTTGAGCTGTGCTGCGGATAATGTGGCCATTTAATTACCTCCAGATGTGGCTGAAACAAAATTGTTTGTAGTGGAATTATAGCATAATAGCAAAGAAAACGCAATAGGAACGGACGAAATCAGCAAGTTGACCAAAAAGGCAAAATGCCCTTGCAGTAAGCCGTTTTTCTCATTGACGCCGAACACTCTGTTACATCGCAAAATGATGTGATTATTGTGCATGTTGAATAAAAATTGTCAAATATGTGAGTGGATGAGGTTGATATATAGTCACAACAACAAAAAATAAATAGTTTCTATATTGCGAATATGCGGCGAGGGTACGCAGCTGTTGTTGATTTTTGACGAGGTCTGATATATAATCCTGATTGAGCAAATAATACAAAAATAAAGGAGTGAGAAGCTTGGAGCTTACTGTCAGAGGTCTGAGCAAAAGCTTTAATTTGCCTGACGGCAGCAAAAAGCAGGCGCTTAAAAATGTTTCCTTTACGGCGGAAAGCGGTGCGCCTCTTGGTCTGCTGGGCAGAAACGGAGCAGGCAAAACTACCGTAATGCGTATAATAATGGGTGTATTCCCTCCCGACAGCGGAGAAGTTCTTCTCGACGGAAAGACTGTGTCGAGAGAAAGCGCGACGTTTGGCTATCTTCCCGAAGAACGCGGACTTTACCGCAAGCTGACGGTTGAAGAGCAGATGGTCTATTTCGGCAGATTGAGGGGACTTTCAAAGTTCAATGCAAGAGCTTCCGCGCGTGAGCTTCTGGAGCGTCTGGGAATGAGCGAATACGCAGGCAACAAGCTTGACACCCTCTCAAAAGGCAACCAGCAAAAAATTCAGCTGGGTGTCGCTCTGCTGGGAAATCCCGATGTTATTATTCTTGATGAGCCGTTTTCGGGTCTTGATCCTGTGAATGCAGTGCAGCTGAAGCAGGTCATTGCGGAGCAGTCGGACAGAGGTGCACTGGTTATTTTCTCTTCTCACCAGATGTCCGCTGTTGAGGATTTCTGTGAAAATATTGTAATGATAAACAGCGGCGAGCCTGTGCTGTGCGGCAGGCTTTCCGAAATAAAGCGTTCATATCCGAGAAACAGAGTTTGTGTGGTTCTGGATGATGCGGCAGGAGACGGCGGCATCTATAATTGTGCAAAATTCAGAGAGGCGGCACTTTCATCGGGTACTCTTGAGGTGACTAAAAAAGGCGCGGTCATAACACTGAAGGACGGCATTGAACCTACGCAGGCTATGTGCAGAGTGCTGTATACGGGTCTTCCTGTTGTGGACGCACGTATTCTGGAACCCACTCTTGAGGATATTTTTGTTGAAAAAGCAGGGGGAAAGGAGGCGCAGGAGGCGTGAATAGATTCGGTACGGTTTTTTCGCACGAGTTTGTGCAGACGATAAAAAGCAAATCTTTTAAGATTATTACCGTTATCCTTGCTGTGGCTCTTGTATTTGTGGTCGGCTTTGTTTCCCTGCTGGCCTTTGGAGATACGGGCGCTGATGGCTCAAATGTGGGACTTACCACGGAGGTCAGCACAGGTTTTGATCCTGCCGAAAGCCGCATAGCGGTTGTCAGTCTTACGGGTGACGATTCGGGGGAAAGACTTGCAAATCTTATAGGCGCGGCACTGATTGAAGAGGGCAATACGGAAAGTTATAATGCTTTGATTGAAAACGAAGAGTATAACTCGATTGCAGTTCTCAGCCGCAGTGAAAGCGGCGGATTTTCTGTCGAGCTTTATGAAAAATCCACTCTCTACAATGATACGGTGGAAGGACTTATTGCAGAAAATCTTATTACGCTGCGCCGCCTTGAACTGCTTGTGCAGGGCGGTTTTGAAGAACATGAAGCAGCCATAATTCTGGCAACTGAGGATGTAAACGTCAATATTCACTCTGTCGGCGAAATGGCCTTTGCAAAGTACATTGTCAGCTTTATTGTTATGATAATGATGTTTGTATGCATAACTCTTTACGGTCAGCTTGTGGCGACCAATGTGGCAACGGAAAAGAGTACAAGAACCATGGAGCTTCTTGTTACTAGTGCATCTCCCCGTTCATTGCTTATGGGCAAGGTTCTGGGAACCGGTGCGGCGGTTGGCGCTCAGATGGGCATTTTTGCCTGCTGTGTTGGAGCTGTGGTTGCTGTGGGAGCGGCTGTCTCCCCTGCTATCAGCGCAGTGCTGGATATGGTCCTTACCCTTGATGTTATAGATGCATTTTATCTTGTTGCGTTTTTTATTCTTGGATTCCTGCTTATCGCGTTTATCTACGGTGCGCTGGGGTCGCTGGTAAATCAGCTTGAAGATCTTTCGGTACTGATCAGCCTGCCCACAACCGTATTTATGATAGGATACATCATTGCCGTTATGATGTCCTCTATGGAATATGTCGGAACATTTGCGAGAATATGCTCCTTTATCCCATATTGGTCGCCAATGGTAATGACGGTGCGTATGGCTGCAGAGGAGGTTCCCCATCATGAGGTGATAATATCTCTGCTGCTGCAGGCTGCGGCATGTGTGTTTGTTGCACTGCTTGCTTCCAGAATATACCGAATGGGTACATTGCTATACGGGAAAACTCCGAAGATTTCGGAGATCTACAAACTTCTGAAATACAGATAAGAAACTTTGTTGCATTTGCTTTGATTCTGTGGTAGAATACAATGCAAGCATATGGAAGGGAGAAATTAAGATGCTTCAGAAGATTTTAAAAAATAAGCTTTACCTGAGCATTGCAATAGCCGTTATTGCGGTCGTTATTGCTGCGATTGTACTTACCTGTGTTCTGACCTGCGGAGGACAGTCCGAGGGAAAACAGTCCGATAAGAACGATGCGCCCTCAGGAACAGGCGAACAGAAACCCATATTTGAGTTTGAGGTTACTCTTGACGAAGAGAACGGCCTCTATCCTGTTACCTATATCTCCGCTTCGGATTTCTATGAGATGATAGAAAACGACAGCCATTATACCGATACGATTATACTTGAAGAGCAGTTTAAAAACTCCGGAGCATCTGTTCATTATGTTATATATGTTAATGTATCCGGTACAGACTTTGTATCATTCCGCTCCGGTACATATCTTGAAAAAGGTGCCAATATATACGACATAAACTATACGAACTGCGAGATTCATGAATATGACATCGACAGTGACGGAGAGGACGAGCTTATCTTCTACACCTGCGAGGTGCTTGAGGATACTTCAAAGCAGGTATGCACATACTACATCATTGGCAGCGGTGAGGATGACATACGCTGGTGCAGATATAACCGTGCATGGGCAGTCGGCACCGAAAAGCCGGAAGGTTCCAAGGCTGAGATTGTGGTAAACGAAGAGAACGCTTTTCTGATTTCGCTTATGATAGCGGGTGTTGACCATGAGGTTTACGGACGCCTTGCCTGCGATAATTCCGGTGATACACCTTACTACTACATTGATGCAGGCGAATATACCGATATGCTGCAGAGATTCGATCAGCAGTAAGATAAACAACAAAGAAAAAACTGCTTCGCTTTTGCGAAGCAGTTTTTGTTTATATATAAATATTGCTTATGATAGAAATGATATAATCTGCTGCTGTGGGGAAATTCAGTGCTGAAATTGCAGCTACGGTGCAGATGAAAGCTGCCAGCATGAATGAAAAGCTGGTGAAAACACCGCGCTTTTTGTCCATTGCCGCAAATTCTACGCCGACAAAAACCATGATGATAAACTGGAAAGCGGCGAGTATTGCCAAAAGAAGGGAAAGCGACGGAACGATAAACAGACAT
Source organism: Acutalibacteraceae bacterium (assembly GCA_045604945.1). GTDB lineage: Bacteria > Bacillota > Clostridia > Oscillospirales > Acutalibacteraceae > JAISGQ01. Next base: position 51,937 of record JAZUPA010000107.1, on the reverse strand, counting down.
ACGGCAAACAGCGGAGAAAGATAAAGCGCAGGGAGCTGAGAAACACAAACAAGTCCCACCGCGCGGCGGAAGGTCATGGCGCTGTTGATGGCAAATGCGTGTGCTCTGAGATACAGTACCATAGCGCCGCAGATTTCAAGCCAGAACAGCAGTGCCTTCAGAATTGCCGGGGCGGAGGCGGAAATTATCTCTCCGACTGCAGCAATAAACTGCGGTGAGGTATCTACATCTGATTTAAGTGTGCAGGAAATGGCAATAATTACAGGGAGAAGTGCACAGAGCGGAATCAGAAGCAGAAATGCGAGACTGCCTCGGGGGGAAATTACAAAATGTATTGCCTGGCGGGTAGCTCCGGAAATTGAGAGGGACAGGACATGGCGAAGCTGTGTGACGCATCTTACTAAGGTGCTGTCGCTTTGCTCGCTGCGAATCAGACGGTTTTCGCTTTGTGCGGCGCGTCTTGTTCTTTTAGATTCTCGTTGTTCAAGATTCTTTACTCTGTTTTCCGCTCTTTTTGCTTTTTTCTGGTTTTTCTCAAGTGCCTTGAGGGTTTTCTCGGAGGTTACTGCAGGCTGCTGAGGCTCTTCTTCAAAAACAGGCTTGCTGACAGTTATGATTGTGGTTTTGTCATGGCTTCTGCTGCCGGTGAAGTTGCAGTTAGGGCATATTACGCCGTCGAAGGTTTCGCCGCAGGATGAACAGACCTTTTTCATTCTGTCACCGCCTTATTTTTCGACTACAAAGCTGCTCCAGCTGTCTGCGTAGGAGATGAGCAGAGTCAGCGGACGCTCCTTTGTAGCTGCCGAGCGGTTATCCTCAACATATTGTCCGTCATGATATACTATTGCCTGAGCTTCGTCCTCGGAAAGAGGCATATACTGCATTATAAGGTACAGGCTTCGGATGGGGACGGAAAGGTATGTGAGCTTGTCGTTGAAAGAATAGGGATAGGTAGGGCCATAGCCGTATTGCTTCTGACGGGGAGTAGGCTCATTGGGTATGTACTGGGGGTTGCCCGGCATGCCTGCTTTGCCGAGGTCATGCAGAAGGCCTACGATGACACAGCTCTCGTCGCTGATCTCGGGCGCCAGAACCTCCTTTATACGCAGCAGATTTTCGGCCACGTTGCAGGAATGGCGCAGCAGTCCGCTTTCTTCGGAAAGATGAAAGCGCGTAGAGGCAGGAGATGTCAGCCACGCTGTTTCGGTTTCAAGGAAGCTGATTAGGTTATCCCATGCCTCCTTGCGGTCGGTTACCATTGCTTTCAATCGGTTGTAGCGTTCAAGTAATGCCTTGTCTTCAATCATTGGGCGTTCCTCCTTATTTTCTGTGAGCGGTTATAATTGTATAGCTGTGTGCATTTACTGTAATAATACAGTGAGAGGTGGTTATGTAAAAGTTCTTGCCGCGTCTTTCGATTACTGCATTTTCGGATTGAATGGAACATCTGCACCACTGCACAACGTCGGCGGTGTCAAGGCACAAATTCCTTTTTATCCTTGATTCTCCAAGCTCAGTGGTGTGCAGCAAGCGGAGATTATCAAGCAGCTCCGATATTGGAGTCACGGCGAATCATCCCTTCTGTATTTTGCGGGTTAACAATAGTATAACATCTGCAAGGGGACAATTACAACACATTGACAGCCTAAAAGTTACCAATTGTTCACTATTTGGACTTGATTATGGATTGATTTTGAGTTATTATATACATAGGAATACGTTTTTGTTTGGAGGTAGACTATGAGCGACGAAAGAAAAGATCAGACCGGGTTCAGCGGCGGCGAGACAGTTACTTTTTCCATTGCTGACCGTCAGCAGGAGATGAGAGTTATAGTAAAGCAGGTTTACGAGGCTCTCAAGGAAAAGGGTTATAATCCTGTGAATCAGATCGTGGGCTATCTCCTTTCGGAGGACCCCACCTATATTACCACGTACAATAATGCACGTGCACTTATTCGTAAGGTTGACCGCGATGAGCTTCTGCGCGACCTTCTGAAAAATTACGTCGGCGAATAAGCCGTCATTTAGTTTGGAGTGATACCGATGAGTGAGCAGCTGATGTACAGAGGCAGACCTCTTGTGCGCTGCGGTGATGAGCTGTACTACGGCAATATGACCGAGAAGTACGTTATCTATATGCAGATACTTGAGAAGGCCGCCGACGGAGAAACAGCAACAAAGGTTCTTCTTCGTCTCCAGTATACCGACCCCGACATCAGGGGTAAGGGCAAGATTGTCAAGGAGACAGTGAAGAACAGCCTGGCAGAGGCTTTTGACTTTGCTAACGCATGGATAGCGAAGAATAAATAGAATATTTGTTCGGGGTGATTGGAGGGCAGCAATGAGCTGCCCTCTTTTTGTATGCAGTTTTCAATACAAAGTAGAATATCGCGATAGTATAATACAAATAGTATAGTGTTTGACTTAAGGTGAAGATACTGATAAAGAAAATCGGGTTCTACAGGAAATCGCATGGTTGAGCTATTGTTGCGATAGAGTGTACGAATAATAGTGCAAATATTATTAACAAAGCAGATGTGATAGCACAAATCAAAAGTGTGTGGATATAATGACATTGCAAGGTTTAAGGGCGCTGCATGCAGATGCATGCGGCGATACTTTAAACCATTTAAAAGAACATTAGTTCTTTAAGGAGGTGCCGGATGGAAAACACGGAAGAAACAGTCCGTCATAAAGAACAGCAGAGAACCGAGCTTTGGAGGCTGAAGGAGCAAAGGCGGCATCTTAAAAGACAGCTGGCTTTGACAGACCGATTGCTGGGTGTGCTGGAAGCTGCTCTGGAGGATGAACGGGAGCTGTACAGATATGTGCAGAGCTCAAAATCAGGCAGTGCTCCGGAGACGGTGTGCGTGGAAAGAGCCGCTGTCAATGAGGAACGGCTGGGAAAGATGGTAAAAGCGCTGTCTGAGCTAATTGGAATCCAGCATGAAATTCTGGCTGTGCCCTTGTTCAAGGAATATACCGATGCTGACAACACCAGAGCAAAGCTTGAAAACGACAGGGATATATCACTGCGCAAGATCGAAATTGAGCTTATGAAGGTGGATGGCGGTGATTCGGGAACGGTTCCGGAACAGCTTCTGGCTGCATTGAGTGGTGATGACGATGACTCTTGAGGAGCTGAGGGGGCGCGTCAGGGAGCGGAAAGCAAGGCAAAAAAAGGGAGGACCCCTTGAATTGTGCCAATTTTCCCATAAGCAAAGAGTCGCCCTTTCCTGGTGGAAGCAGAAAAAATATTCCGATTTTAACGGGATTATTGCTGACGGTGCGGTGCGTTCCGGAAAGACGGTGGCGTTGTCGCTGGGTTTTGTTCTGTGGGCAATGAAATGCTTTGACGGGCAGTTTTTGGCGATATGCGGCCGAACCATCGGCAGTGTTCGGAGAAATATACTTGGCTGGCTGCTGCCGATGTTGCCGTCACTTTCAGTGCGCTATGTTTATCATCGGGCAGAAAACCGCCTGGAGCTTTCCTGCGGAGGGAAAACCAACACCTTTTACATCTTCGGCGCAAAGGATGAACGCGCGCAGGATGCTATACAGGGACTTACCCTTGCAGGAGTGTTCTTTGACGAAGCGGCAATCATGCCCGAATCCTTCATTGCCCAGGCGACAGCCAGATGCTCTGTGGACGGTTCACGATTCTGGTTTTCATGCAATCCGCTGGGGCCGCGGCATTGGTTCAAAACCGGCTGGATAGACAAAGCCGATGAGCGGAGGCTTATCTATCTGCACTTTACAATGTCAGACAATCTCAGTCTCAGCGATGAGGTGAGGCAAAGGTACAGCACTATGTACAGCGGTGTGTTTTACCGCCGTTATGTACTTGGAGAATGGTGCGTTGCCGAAGGTCTTGTTTATCCCATGTTTTCGAAGGATAAGAACATCTGCTGTGAACCCCTTGAAGGAGCACGTGAATTTCTTTCCTGTGACTACGGCACGAACAATCCCTTTGCCCTCGGACTGCTGCAGGCGAAGAAAACAGAGAGCGGCGCTCGGCTGCATCTGCTGAAGGAGTATTACCACGATGGGCGAAAAAAGGGACAGCTCACCGACAGCGAATATGCCGATGCTGTGGAAAGGTTCGTAAAAGAGAGCGGTGCGAACCCGGAAATGCTGGTGGTTGACCCCTCGGCGGCTTCGTTTATTGCAGAAATGCGAAAGCGCGGCTATAGGGTGATAAAGGCGAAAAATACCGTACTGCAGGGGATCCATGCAGTGGCAGAGGCGCTGAGCGCAGGAGAGCTGACAGTATCACCCCAATGCGTGAACACTATCAATGAGTTCGGAGAGTATGTCTGGGACGAAAATGCATCGGAGCGCGGAGATGATAAACCGTTAAAGCAGCACGATCACGCAATGGATATGCTGCGCTACGCCCTTATGACATGGCAGAGGACCGGTGCGGAACGTGTTTCGCATTCCGGACGCGGAGCAATTTAATTTTCAAGGAGGTAAAAATGTCATTACCTGACATCATCAACACTGAGCTTGCGGGACTTTTTGGAAAAAGTCTTGAGGGGGATATGCCGCAGATCATACGATTGTATGAATTCTACGACGGGACAGGACAGAACTGGCACACCCCGGAAGGACTTGACTATGCGCCCAGCAAGCTTGTGACAAATCTTTGTAAAAAGCTTATCAAAAGAGAAGCTCGTTTCATGTTCGGCAGAACGCCGGAAATTAAGGTGCTTGATGCTGTAACGGGAGAGGTCAGCAGAGAGCTGCAGATGTGCCTTGAAAGGGTGCTTGAAAACAACTCATTCCCGGAAAAGCTTCTCAAAGGCATGCGCGACTGTCTTATCGGCAAGCGTGTGGCACTGAAGCTTACCGGCGGTATCGGAGAGGAAATAGGAATTTCCGTCAAACCCTCTCTGGAGTTTGTGTACGAGACCTTTGAGGACGATTCGGAAAGGCTGAAAAAGATAATTTTCTTTTATCAGACAGTGGACTCTCCCAATCGCCGCGAGCAGAGGGTCTGGAAGCAGAAGTATGAGCTTGCCGGCGGGCGATGCTACCTGACCGAAGGACTATATGATGGCACAGGTGCACTGATTGAAGGAGGCGAAACCCGAAATACAGGTCTTTCCTTTATTCCCTGCAGGGTCATTATAAATGACGGCCTTACCGGCGATTTGCTGGGAGAAAGCGATGTGGAAGAAATCATGGGCAGTCAGATGGCTTACAACCGTCTCAAATCCGATGATCTTGACGCACTGAAGTTCAATATGTTCCCTCAGCGTGTGGCTGTGGATGCCGACGGAGCCTGCCTTGAGAATATGTGCATCGCCCCGGGCGCGCTGGTAGACCTTGTGACAGAGCCTGCAAGAGGTGATGACGGTGTGCAGGCAAAGCTTGAGATCCTTGAACCGAAATTCGGTTATGATTCACGTTTTGAACACACCCTCAATCGCATCAAGGAGGATATGCATGAGCTTCTTGGTGTGCCCAATCTTTCACTGGAGCAGCTTCAGGGTCTTGCGCAGAGCGGAAAAAGCATGAAGGCTCTTTACTGGGAGCTTATCGAGCGCAGCGAAGAACGTTGGACGGTATGGGAGCCGGCACTTAAATGGATGGCAAGAGCTATCCTTGAAATGGTGCGTGTTTACGGAGATACAGATATGCCTGATGTTGCAATATCGATACATATAGAACACTTGTATCCCATTATGGAAGACGAGGAGAATGAGCGTGAGCTGGATCTTCGTGAGGTGGAAGCAGGCGTGCGCAGCTCGGAAAGCTACGCGGAAAAGTGGGGAATTATCCCTGCTTCGGGTGAATAAGTTTATGGGTGTTCCACGTGAAACATCTATAAATCAAAAAATGCTAGACGAATAAATATGAAACTATGCCGACGGGCAGTGCGGACAAAAAACGGTTTGCACAAAACGGGCGAGATAATTCGCAGAGCCGACAGGCTATAAATGGGAAAAGGAGTTAATTTATGCGCATAATCAAAAAACTCATCAAAAAAATGCTTGTATTGCCCTTGATAGGTGCACACGGCGGAGAAAGTGCCGTGGACATGGAGGAGCTTGGCAGAATAGTCAGAGAACGCACGGCAAGAGCAGAAAGATCGGTGCTCAGAGACTATTTTGCACAGCTTGGACTGAACGAGGATCAGGCCAAGGAGGCCGAGGAAGCCTATAGGGCAGCAAAGAACAATACAACACCCACAAAAGAACAGCTGGAAGCAGCGGAGGAACGGGCGAAGTCGGCGGAGAAGACCGCAAGGCATGCTCAGAACGCTGCGGAGGCCAGAGTACAGATGGCACTGCTGGGGGTACGCGAGGAATTTTTTGCAGACGTTCTCAAACTCGCCGACGAAGGACTTTCCGAGGCCGGCGAGGGGGAGGCGCCCGATGCCGACAGAGTGCGCCGAGCAATTGAAAAGGTCATTGAACGAGTACCCTCATTTATCGGCGGAGAGGTTTCTATCTCTACAGGAACAGCAGGCAGATTCCCTCGCGGAAACAGCGTGGCGGAAAGCTATCGCCAGCAGCTGAATCGTGCAAGAGAAATGCACGACAATGCATCAGCAGCGGCAATTATAAGCCAGGCTGCAGAAAAAGGGATAAATCTGAGATAAAACATAATATTTCAGTATATTTCCTGCGTTTTCAATATTGTTATTCTTGATATTTCATAAAATATCGTAGAATTACATATTAAATTTTTCTTCCTACAATATATTAAGAAAGGCTGATTACATTGGCAAACATTAACGGAACAGGTACTGTGTGGAACCTTCCCAATTATATCGGACAGCTTTACACCTCTACACCTGCAGAAACACCGTTTCTTAATCTTATCGCTGACAAGGCGGTAAAAACCGACAATTTCCAGTTCCCCACAGGCGCTGAATACAGTATCTCCGGTGCGTCTCAGCCTGAGATTACAGAGAGCGGTTCTCTGTCTGCACCCAATGCTGTTTCCTATGTCAGAACTCAGGAAAGCAACGTAACACAGATCTTCCAGGAGACAGTTTCCGTATCCTATTCCAAGTTGTCCTCCGGCGGCAGACTTTCCGGCGTGACTTCTCTCAACGGCGGCACTACCGATGAGCTTGATTTCCAGACTGCACGTGCTCTTGAAAAGATTGCACGTGACGTCGAATACACCTTCATCAACGGTGCCTATCAGCTTTCCACTGCATCTGATGTTGCAAACAAAACACGCGGTATCATCAATGCATGCGGCACTGCTGAGAGTATGGGCAATGCGCCTCTTACCAAGGCTTCTCTCAACGCCGTTCTCAAATCTGCATACGATGCCGGCGCAACCTTTACCGATATGGTTCTCTTCTGCGGCAGTGACGTAAAGCAGCAGATCACCGACATCTATGCTACTCAGTGGGGCGCATACGCTCCTCCCTCCAGAAACGTCGGCGGAATGAATATCATGCAGATCGAAACAGATTTTGGTCTTGTTTCTGTTGTTCTTTCCAGATTCGTTCCTGCAGGAACTCTTATCGGTGCCGATGTTTCCTGCATCAGACCCGTTGAGCAGGATGTACCCGGCAAGGGCAACTTCTTCCGCGAAGCACTTTCCAAGACCGGTGCAGCAGAGGAGTTCCAGATTTTTGGTCAGATTGGTCTTGACCACGGTCCCATGTGGAAACACTTCAAGATCACTGACATCGGCGAGGGCGACAGCCGTACTCCTGTTCTCGTCGAGAGTGCTGCCGGTGAAGCAGAATAATAAAGGGGAGCTTTAATGAACAGTTCCGAAAAACTCAGTCTGCTCAGCAGCAGGCTCAGGGCGGCCGGCAGTGAGTGCCAGTGCGATGTAATATCTCAGCAGGAGATGACAGAGCTTATTTCTCAGTGCGGCGGGGATGTTGACGCAGCTACATATCTTGCATGCCTGCGAATGGCGGAATGTACTGCGCTTGTTACACCTGAGCTTGAAACGGAAAGTCAGAGGCAGTACTGGCTGTCTCTGGCGAGGGTTTACAGACCGAACAAAACCCGTGTACTGGGCAGGAAGGACGAGGAGGTGCACAATGGGGGTATGTGAAACACCTATAGCCGACTGCACAGGTCTTGCTGGCTGCGGCGGCAGACTTTGCCGCAATATGAGGCATGCTCTTTCTAAAATGGAGTTTACTAGCCGCGCCCTCAATGAGTTTGGGGAGGAAGACGGCAATGCAGAGGTGAAAAACTGCACTCTCTGTGGCTTTATAACTAAGCTTCGTTCCCCCTCAGACCCTTCCTGTGCCATACCGGGGATAATGGGTACGGCATCAAATGTCCGATTGACTGTGGTGGCATCAAGTACTGTGCTGAAGGTCGGTGACATTATTCGAACAGGTGACAGGAGTTACAGGGTGGAATCCCAGCTAAGCGAGCTTCCGGTGAGGTTTTCACTGATAGAAACGGAGGCAGGACTGTGACTCTTAAAATCAGCGGACTTGATAGCTTTAAAAGAATCGCAGACATAAGAATACGCGCCGATGAGACCATAAACGGTGTTTTTGAGGAAAGTGCAGCCGTGCTTGAGGAATATGCAAAGCAGAATGCGCCATGGACCGACAGGACGGGAAATGCAAGACGCACACTGCAGGGTGTGAGCCTGTGCTTTCCGTTTAAAAGCAAAAAGGTTTCCATTGTGGGAAAAATGCACTATTCGCCCAATCTGGAGCTTTCCTACGGCGGACGGTACAGTATTCTGTTCCCTACGGTGCTTGAAAACGCCAGGGATATTCTGAAAAGCGTTGTAAAGGAGCTTGGAGGTGTAAGTCTGTGAAACAGCTCAGAGAATGTGTAAACGCACTGAAAGCAGGAGGACTGACGGTTCATATGCCTGCGTCGCATGAGGGTGTGTGCATGTCCCCTTACTGCGTGGTGCAGTATCTTGGAGCATATCCTAACAGCGGTGCCGGAACAGGCGAGCAGGTGCTCAGAATCCATCTCTACGCTCCCATAGGGCAGTTTTTTCTCGTGAAGGAGCTTAAAGACCGCGCAGAAGCAGCGCTGCAGCCTCTTGTGGAAAGCGGTTCACTAAGACCGTGCGAGGGTGTAGGAGTATGTAATGTTAACGACACCTTCAAGGCTCACGCCTGTTATCTTGACTACCGTGTGCAGTACGGCTTGAAGGTCTGACAATATTGCCCGCCTCTGCTATAGGGCAGAGGCGGGCAGCAGAAAATATCAGAAAGGATTTTGATATGGGAAACATCAAAGCAAGTCCCATTGCTAATATCAGCGGTGCGGAGATAATTACTATGGAGGAAACTCCGCGTTTCTTCAGATTTACAAGTGCAAAAAGCGTAACCCCTGAGCCTGTTCTTTCCGAGGGCAAGGAGGAGGAGCTGCGCACTCGCAATACGATTCTTGCCCAGAATGTTCTTGAGGATATTCTCAAGGGTTACAACATAAAGCTCAGGGATGTAGTGTTTTCCCCCGAGCTGGTGGCCTTTGCTCAGGGAGGCAGTGTCACAAACGACAGCGAGGGCAATTTTGAAAGCTACAGTGCGCCTGTTGCAGGTGAAGCAGCAGAGCATACCAGATTTATCCTCAGAATCTACTCCGAAGAAAAGGATTACGACGGGGCAACAAAGTGCTATTATCGCTTTACCTTCCCCGGCTGCTTTGGCTCTACAGCCAATTTTACTTTTGAAGACGGAGAGTTTGTAACACCCGAATATACTCTCAAATCCAGAGCTGAGGGCGGAAAAACTCAGCTGCTTATTGATTGTATGGATGCAATGCCCGTTTACCTTGAACAGGCATCGGATTTGCCCTCTGACGCAGAGATGGGCAGGGAATATATTGCGGCAGCGGCAATGACCGTTCAGGGTATTTCACTCAGTGCGGGTGACGGCATATGTAAAACAGCTGAGGGTTATACCAAGGTGACTGCCATATGATGTACAGCGATACTGTTTTTGATGTGGCAATTCCTTCTTTTTCCGGAGAAGGTGCGGTGAAGGTTAAGCTTCGCCGCCCGTCACTGCTTTCACTTGCGGCGGAGGGTATGATACCAAACGAGCTTCTTGCATGCGCCAGAGAGCTTTTCAATGAGGGCGGAAAGGCACAGATTCAGCTCGATGAGTTGGGCAGACTTCTTGTTATTTTTGCAAAAAATTCCCTGGTGTCTCCAACCTTTGATGAGTTATGCCAGCAGGGAATAACCCTTACCGATGAACAGCTTTCCGCTATTTATGCCTTCGCGCAGGGAGGTGTGCGCGCTCTGATGCCCTTTCGTGAAAAGTGCACGGATGCTGACGCTGCTACTGTCGGGGAAACGGTTTAACAGAAGACCCAGTGAGATTATATGCATTCCGGACAGCTACACCGCGTGGTGCTTTGATGAAGCATCTCTTTATCTGCTGTCAAAGATTGAAGCGACGGGAGAGATTCCCGATGTGTGGCAGGAATGCAGCAGCAAAAATGCTGCGGCTTCAATGCTGCAGCACAGGGGAGTGATTTTTAATGATAGACGCAGGAACCATACGCGCCAGTCTGATTCTTGATACGTCGTCCTTTGCCGGGGGTATAAACGGCGCCCTTTCCGCGCTTGCTTTTCTGGGAGCTGTCGGCGGAGAGCAGAGCGAAAAAATCGGGACACTGGGAGATGTTCTTGCAATAGTGGGCGGCGGAATCTACGGGGATTTTCAGGTGCCTTTTCTGAATGCATCGGGTACGGTTACAGCGGTATGCTCAGTTATAACCGAAGCGGCAGAAGCCACTGCGCAGGGAGTCGGAAACTCTGCGCAGGCGATGAAGAGAAATATGCTGACACCTCTGAGGGAACTTATACCCGAGGGAGGCAGTATAATGCAGAACTTCGGACAGGGTCTTATAAATGGTCTTGTTTCCAAACAGGGAAGTCTTATGGCAAAGGCCAGGTCCATTGCAAACAGTGTTGCAGCAACAATGAAAAAGGCTTTGGGTATAGCGTCGCCCTCCCGTGTAATGCGTGAGGTAGGACGTTTTACTGCAGAGGGCATGGTGCTGGGCATGCAGGATATGAACGGTCAGGTGGAACAGGCATCAAAGGCACTGGCACAGAGTGCTGTTACAAATATTTCTGTTGACTATGCGCCTCGTACAGCGGCGGCTTTTGAACCGGAAACTGCGTTCCCTCCTGCAAAGATGACAGGCATCGGGGAGTCGTCTCAGGAGAATATCTGCAGAAAGCTGGACGCTCTTATTGATCTGCTGTCAAGCGGAAAGCAGAGTATTGAGCTTGATCGGCGCACCTTTGGTACGCTGATTCGCGAATATACATAAGGAGGTGCATTTTTGGATATTACCTATGTGAATTCAAAGGGTGCAGTCCTCAGACTTGATGAAAAACCTTACTTTGTTGAAAAGAGCGCACTGTATGACTTTTCGTGGGACATAGGCTTTGCCTCAAACCCTCTCTATGATGGCGGTAAGGCGGTTTCACGCCGCAGAAGCAATACTGTCCGCGAACTGACACTCTATGTCTATGCAGACAATAATACCGATTTCTGCAATGCAATGAATGCCCTGTCTGATACAATGGATGTGGATGTGGGAGAGCTTTGTCCCGGCAGGCTGTACATAGGCGGTCAGTTTCTCAGCTGCTTTGTAAGCAGGGGCGAAAAGACTGTTTCAAAGGATTGGCCAAACTGCGTAAAGATGACGCTGTCGGTTTTTCCGCAGAATCCTTGCTGGTGCACCGAGAGAACCTTTTCGTTTTCATTCCGAGCGGAAACGGACGAGGGCGGCTTGAAGTACCCGAGAAAATATCCTTTTCGATATTCCTCTCTCACTAGAGAGGCGAATATTATCAACGACAATTATGCTCCATCGCCCATGATAATTAAAATATTCGGACCTGCGGAGAATCCCAGATTCTCCATAGGCGGCAGCGCCATGGGGTTCGATGTGACCGTTGCTGAAGGCGAATATGCTGTCATTGACCAATGGGAACGAACTATGTACAAGGCATCGGCAACAGGAGAGAAAACGAATATTTTCAACACCAGACTGAAAAACGGCAAGGCTTTTTCATATGCTCCGGCAGGAGTTTCGCTGATAGAGTGTACAGGGGAGCTGAACATTGATATTACCCTTGTAAAACAAAGGAGTGAACCTCAATGGAGCTGATATATGCGGATTCTGATTTCAATGAAATCGGAGAAATATCCTGTTTTATACGTTTTGACGCTCAGGTCGGTCTGAGAACCGAAAATGCGGACAATGATTTTGAGCTTGTTATGCACGAAAGGGTATGGGAGTCCATGCCCATTCTGTGCGGAGGCTATGTTTATGTGCCCGATACACAGTGGGGCGGCAGAGTTGACAAGATAGTTCACAGTGCAGCCGATGAAAGAGTACGAGTGTACGGCACCTGCTGGCGGGGACTTATGGAGCGGTTTGCGGTTGTTCCGGAGGGTAATGCCACTCACGTTACAGTTACCGAAAGGGAAGCCAACGCGATGATTGCCGATTTTCTCGGCAGTGATTATTCAGGAATTTCAGTGGATACCGAGGACAGCGGGATTGTCTGTACCGGTGCCATTCGATACAAATCTCTGCTCAGCGCTGCGGAGACACTGCTTTCAGAGCAGGGTGCGCGGCTTTGCGTAAGCTTTGTAGACGGTATTATAAGACTCGGAGCGCAGGCGGTTGCGGATCATTCGGGTGAGATAGAGTTTTCTCAGGAGTATGATTCTTCACTTGTTTCAACAGAACAGGGCGAAAGATACAACCACATTATCGCGTTGGGACAGGGTACTCTTGAGGACAGAGATATAATCGAGCTGTGGCGCCTGCCTGACGGGACAATAACAAACAATTCCGAAGCTCCGGAAATACCCGATGCAGATAAATTGAGTACATATATTTACGACTATTCGGGCGTTGAATCAAGCACTGCTCTTGACGAAGCGGCAAGACGCAAGCTTTCTCAGCTTGGAGAGAGCAGAAGTCTGGAGATTTCCATCGGAAGCAATGATGTGTGTCTTGAGCTTGGAGACAGGGCAGGAGCAAGAGATATTCTGACAGGTATGACCGCAACTCTGACCGTTACGGCGATACGGCTTGTGGTCGAAGAAAACAGCGTACTTATAACCCACACGCTTTCTTAAAAAGAAAGGAATGATATTTTGAGCCAGAAGGCTATAACAATAAACACACCTAACTCGGCAGCTGCACATATCACAGCTGATGACGATGCCTTTATTCACCATGCAATGCTGGGTGAAAAGAGCGGTATACTCGGCTCTCTCAAGTGTGTGATTGCAGGAGACAATGCGGTCAGGCTGAGCGGAGGCGGTGCATCAAATAAAGGGTATATTCTGCATATCCCAAAGGGTGAAAGTGAAAATCTGACCGTTATAAGCGGCACACAGGGACTTTCACGTCACGATATTGTGGCAGCGCAGTTCACCCGCGGCAGCTCATCTACGGCAGACAAGCTGATATTTACGGTTGTGACAGGGTCTGCAAGCACAGCGCCGACAGATCCTCAAATGACAGAGAGCGACCTGCTTTCCGCAGGAGATGTAAATCAGGTGGCGCTTTTCAGATTGATTATAAACGGAACCACATTGACCTCCGTTGAACAGATTGCTCCTTCTCTTCCCTCTTCTTCGGGCAGGACACTGTATGTGGGAACGGAAGAGCCTCAGGAGGCAAACGAGGGAGATCTGTGGTTTGTGACGGAGTAAGGAGCGGCTATGGCAATTAAAGCATATAACGGCACGGATTTTGCAGATGTTTCGAATGTAAAAATCCACAACGGCACAGCTTTCAAGGATGTCTCCCAAGTGAATGCCTGTGTAAACGGAGAGTGGAAGAAGATTTTTCCTGTATCAGAGACCTTTACAAAGACCTATTCAATCTCCGATGCGGCTATATACTGGGGAACGGGCGGCAAGGAAACAGGTTATTCCACACAGCTTATTGTTGGTTCATACGAATCTTCGAAAGCTACAACGCGCCGCACACTGATGTTTTTTCCGCTGTCGACCATCAAGTCGGATCTCAGCGGTGCAAAAATCTTATCAGTGGAGCTGTACCTGAAGAGACTGAATACCACTCACGGCGAGAGCAGCTGCTATACTTGCATAAAGATGCACAATTATTCATCTGCACCAGCCAGATGGGAGGATGGAACCGATTTGGGTGCGGCGGACAGCGGCACACCTGTGTTCACACGAGGACAGGAGAAATGGGTGACGCTGCTCAATTCTGTTGGAGAGGGATTGAGAGACGGCACCATAAAAGGTCTGTGTCTTGATGCTGATGCAAGCTATGCACTTTCAAGATACGGACGTTTCAACAAGGCTTCCACGAAGCTTAGAATAACATACACCAAGGAGGGTTAATATTGCAGGACTGCATACCTGTTTCCATAGATATAAATGAATCCATCGCAACCTTCTGCGTAATGCAGCATGACGATAATTCGCGAAGAGTGCGCATCACTCTCAGCGACTGCGATAATCCCGATGAAAAGAAAATCAACCTCTCAGAGCACAAAGCGCGTCTTTTCTGCCTGCTTCCTGACGGTGAGACGAATGTGGCAGTGGACGGTACTGTAATCGACGCTGAAAACGGCATTTTGGAATTTGTTCTTACCGATGAAATCACCGCCTGCGAGGGCTCGGTGCAGGCTCAGGCGGTAGTGGCAGGGGCAGAACAGATTCTTACTCTCCGCCGATTCACCTTCGGGGTGCTGCCCTCCCTTGTTACAAAGGAAGAAATATCAGGCTGGCTCTCGGAGCTGGAATGAGGTGACGGGCATTGGCAGTAAAGAAGTATAAAAAGGGAGAAAAGGCGAGGCTCTCAGAAAACTTCCGCCTTGAGGAATTTCACTGCAAGGGAAAAAGCTGCTGCTCACAGACACTTCTTGACGAGCAGCTGGTAATACTCCTGCAGAAGCTGAGAACAAAGCTTGGAAGGCCCGTAAATATCAATTCCGCCTACAGATGCGTAAAGCATAACATGTCTGTCGGCGGAGTGGCTGCAAGCAATCATGTGAAGGGCAGGGCGGCAGACCTTACAGTGCCGGGGGTTGCTCCTGCAGAGGTCGCAAAGGCAGCGGAGTCGGTAGGCTTCAAGGGAATAATTCTCTATACCAGAAAGAAATTTGTCCATGTTGCGGTAAGGGATACAAAAAGTTTTCAGAAAAACACAGGCAGCAGGACGGTAAATGTCTCCACCTTCGGCGGCAGCGAGCCGTGTCCCTATGAAGAGCCTGTCGGGGCTGTGCGATACGGCGACAGAGGCGAGGGGGTACGCTTTGTGCAGTGGATGCTGAACAAATGCGGATATTCCCTTGAGGTTGACGGCAGATTCGGCACAAAGACCAGAGCTGCGGTGAGAGCCTTTCAGGCTAATTACAGTCTTGAAACGGACGGCATCGCAGGTCCCAAAACAAGGGCAAAGCTCAGGGCGGTGGTGTAATGGATGCGCTGGAGACGAGAATTGCAAAATGTGAGAGCGATATAGGGGTGCTGTACAGTAAAGCAAACGATTCGGTGATAGCACAGACCAGAATAAGCACCCAGCTTGACAATGTGCTTCTTGCCATAGGAAAGCTTGAAAAATCCCTCGAGCATATGCAGGCAAAGCCTGCGCAGAGGTGGGAGAGCCTTGTGTCGCAGCTTATATCACTCATAGCCTCCGCTGTCGTGGGCGGAATAATAGGAGGTCTGATGTGAAAAATCTTTCGGAAAGACTTAAATCTCCTGTTGTGTGGAGCGGCGTGCTGACGGTAATGTATGCGCAGCTTGAGCTTCTGCAGGAGAACGGTGCGGATCTGAAGAATGTGGTGCTTTCTCTGATGATAGTGCTATGCGCTGCATTTTCCGCAATAAACGACCCGACAAACAGGGACGGGATATAAAATGAAGGCTGTAACATCAACTGATGTTACAGCCTTTTTGTTTTACGCTCTCGGCAGCTTCCAGTGAAAATGCGCCGCGCACATTCTCAGGGCGAATATGACCGCAGCCCCTGCGATCATGGAATAAACAGCCCCTGCGAAGTTCCACAGCCCGATTGTAACAGCCGAGCCGATGAGAGAGGCGGTGGCGTAGAAGTGCTTTACAAAAATATATGGAGTGTTCCCTGAGAGGACATCTCTGAGAACACCGCCGCCGACGCCTGTGACAACCCCCACGAAAAGCAGGAGATACACATTGAAGCCGTCGAGAAGAGCAGCGGCAGTTTCTATTCCGACAACGGTGAAAACCGCCAGCCCCAGAGAATCCATTATAAGCAGTATGAGGTCAGAAATACGCTGGTTTTTGACAAGTCGGTTTCTGACAAAGGGAATAAAGACAATAACGGAAACGGTAATTGCGATTATTCCGTAGAGGGGGTTTTTAAAGGTTTCGGGGGGCGTGTTGCCCAGTACAAGGTCACGGGTAACGCCGCCGCCGACAGCAGTGACGAGCCCCAGTATCACAACACCGAAAATGTCCATTTTTTTGGAGATTGCAATAAGCGCTCCCGAAACGGCAAAGGCAACAGTGCCGATAATTTCAAAAATCAAAAGGATGGTCTGAAGCATTTTCATAACCTCGATTTTCAGATTTCATCAAAACAATAGCACATTTTCATGTGCTTTACAAGGGCGATAGCGGAATGTATAATTATTCTGCGCAATATTATCGCAAGTAAAATCAAGCGGAATACAGAAGAATCGATATATAATCATAATATCGGGAGGCGATAAAATGAACGAGTGGCACAGACAGGTACAGATGATTATTGAAGAAATAGATACATGCATAAAAAGCCGCAGCGATGAAAAAATGACCCTCGAAAGCCTCTCTCACAGACTGGGTTATTCAGAATTTTATGTTTCAAGAAAATTCAGGGAGATTTCGGGGATGCAGTTTCGGGACTATCTGAGAAACAGAAAGCTGGCATTTGCTCTGAGGGACCTTCGCGATACCGACCGCAGTATTCTGGAAATCGCCGTTGATTTCGGATTCTCCTCCCATGAGGCATTCACCAGAGCCTTCAGGGAGGCGTACGGCATCACTCCGAGCGATTACAGAAAAAAGCCCGTGCCCGTTGTGCTGCGCACCGTAATCAAGCCTTTCGACTGTTATCTTTTGGAAAAGGGAGAGATTTACATGACAAAGTCATCAGAGGATGTAAAGATTTATTTTGTCACCATCCCCGAGCATAAATTCCTGCATATCAGAAATTACGAGAGCATCGGCTACTGGGATTTCTGGCAGAAGCAGAGCAAAATTCCCGGTCAGGACTGCGAGACAATATGCGGTCTCCTTGACAGTATCAAGGGAAAGCTTGACGACAAGGGCGGCAGTGAAGCCGACAGCGGCAGCGGTCAGGTAATGGCATATATCAATGAGCCTGAGGGCAGAATATGCAGTTGGGGAATCCCCCTTGCAGAGTGCTACGGAGTGCGCCTGCCGACAGATTACGATGGCGAAGTACCCGAGCAGATGATTCTGACGGATATTCCCGAGGGCGAGTACATAGTTTTCGAGCACGGTCCCTTTGATTTCGAGACGGAAAACGCTGCGGTTGAAGCAAAAATCGAAAAGGCGATGAAGGATTTCGATTACGAAAAGTCGGGCTATACTCTCGATACAGCTCAGGGCAGAATATTCTATTTCTACCACGATTGCGAGCGGTACTGGAAATATATAAGACCTGTAAAGAAGATATAAATAAAAGCCAAGGCTTATGCCTTGGCTTTTATTTATATAATACTATTTGCAGTAATTTTCTCTGTTGATATTAACAATAGGAGAAAAAACTTTTTCAGCAAACAGGTCAAGAAGCGCGTCCATTCCGTTTTCGATCTTGTATTCAAGCTCCTCCTGATAAAGAGGGATAAGCTGATAGAAATTGATATTCTTTCCGCCGAGTCTGAGTCTGATGCTTTTGCCGTTGAGAGCAGGCGCATTGGCAAGAGCAAATGAATTGAAACCCGTATTTTCAGCGACAGGAGATGAATCCACATTGGCGGAGACGGAGTGACCGTAACCAAGCCATGTGTCATTATATATGGGTAGGCGCGCAACATTTTTGAGATGACGTATAGGCCAGAAGTCCTTTTCGTCGGAGGATTTTATATCCCAATTGGCAGGAAGGAATATTACCAGCTCCGCGTGTTCAAGCTTATACTTTTTAAATTCGTCGGGGACATTCATGCGGTAGGCACCCATCCCCATAGTAACAAGCTTATAATATGGATATTCCTCGGTTGGGGGAATCACGAGAACATCAAGATGTATATCGGGGGAGACGATTTCATGCAGCACACTGTCAAATGCACCGAAGCTTTTGACGATGGTTTTTTCAAACTTCTTCATTTGAGCCGAAGAGTATACATACAAAGGAAACTGAGATTCCGCATTGTTGTTTGCTGATGAATCCATAAAATCCACCTCCGTTATTTTTTATTTCCCTATCTCATCAATCAAGACCTCAATGGCCTTGTCGATCAGCTCATAGGTGATGTTCAGAGGGGGAAGAAGTCTTACCTTGGTCTTTGCGGAAAGGACAAGAACACCGTTGTCGATGCAGCCGCCGATAATATCCTTGGATGCTCTTTCGGTCTCAATGCCTATCATCAGACCCTTGCCCGAAATGCTCTTTACGCCCTTGACGTTTTCGAGTTTGCTTCTTATATATTCGCCCTTTGCGTTGACTTCTGCGAGGAAGTCGTCGGTCAGACGGTCGAATACGCTGAGAGCTCCTGCACATACTGCGGGATTGCCGCCGAAGGTGGAGCCGTGGGTGCCGGGGGTGAGAACATCTGCAGTTCTTTCGCCCATGACGCAGGCGCCGATGGGAAGTCCGCCGCCGAGGCCCTTTGCGGTGGTGAAGATATCGGGAGTTACACCGAAGTGCATATATCCGAAAAGCTTGCCTGTTCTGCCGTTGCCTGTCTGGACTTCATCAAAGATGAGGAGAAGTCCGTACTTTTCGCAGATCTGGGCAACTGCATCAACAAAGCTCTGCTCAAGGGGATAAACGCCGCCTTCGCCCTGAACTGCTTCAAGCATTACAGCGCAGCAGCCGTTTTCCTGAGCAAGCTTCTCAACTTCCGCTGCATCATATGCGCTTGCATATACAAAGCCCTCGGTAAAAGGCATGAAATTGGTGTGGAAGGAATCCTGACCTGTTGCTGCAAGGGTGGTTACTGTTCTTCCGTGGAAGCTGTTTTTAAGGGTGATGATGGTGCTTCTGCCCTCACCGTACTTGTCAAAAGCCCACTTTCTTGCAACCTTGATTGCACACTCGTTAGCCTCTGCCCCTGAATTGCCGAAGAATACCTTCTTCATACCTGTCTTCTCACAAAGTGCCTCAGCCAGCTTTGCGCAGGGAGAGGTGTAATAGAGGTTTGAAATATGCTGAATGGAAGTCAGCTGTGCGGTGACAGCAGCAACCCATTCTTCATCAGCTGCACCGAATGCGTTTACGCCGATGCCGCTGGTCATGTCGATATATTCCTTACCGTCGCCGCCCTTGAGAAGTGCGCCCTTGCCGCTGACTATCTCAACGGGAAAACGACCGTAGGAGGAAGCGACATATTTTTTGTCTGTTTCAAAAATGCTCATTTTATTCACCCTTAATAAACATAGTGCCGAGACCCTCGCTGGTGAGAAGCTCGATGATTATGGAATGAGGGATGGTGCCATCGAATATAAAGACCTTCTGCACGCCGCAGTTGAGGGCTTCGATGCAGCACTCAACCTTGGGTATCATACCGCCGTTGATGGTGCCGTCTGCAATAAGGTCCCGAGCCATGGGGATGGTGATGCCTGTGATAAGGCTTGAAGGATCATCCTTGTCCTTGAGGATGCCTGCAATATCGGTCATTGCGATCATTGCCTCAGCATTAAGCATACCTGCGATGCGAGCGGCAGCGGTGTCTGCATTGATGTTGTAAACGTGCTCATCCTTATCGCAGCCGACGGTGGAAATTACGGGAATATAGCCCTTTTCGAGGACGTCAAGAACGGGCTGGATATTGATGTCGGTGATCTCACCGACGTTGCCGAGTCTTTCGTCCTTCTGTTTTGCCTGAATCATGCCGCCGTCGATGCCCGAGAGACCGATTGCCTTACCGCCGATGCTGCCGATAAGGTTTACAAGGCTCTTGTTGACCTTGCCTGCAAGAACCATCTGGACAATGTCAATGGTCTCGTCATCGGTAACACGCAGTCCGTCGACAAATTCGGATTTCTTGCCGACTCTTTTCAGCATATCGGAAATCTCAGGACCGCCGCCGTGAACGAGAACGACCTTTACGCCAACGAGAGTCAGAAGAACCATATCCTTCATGACCGAGCGCTTCAGATCCTCATTGAGCATGGCGTTTCCGCCGTACTTGATAACAACTATCTTGTTGTTGTACTGCTGTATGTAAGGCAGCGCATGAGTCAGCACTCTTGCGCGCTGTGCATTTGTAAGTTCCATATCAAACAATCCCCTTTTATTGAATTCGTAGGGGAGGGTCTCTGCGCCCTCCCGTTGTTCAGGTGCGGTAATCTCCGTTGATTCTGACGTAATCGTAGGTCAGATCGCAGCCGAAAGCGGTGGCATCAGCATCGCCGTCGCGGAGTATGACATCTATGAGAACTTCGTCCTGAGAAAGAATCTCGGTAGCCTTTTCTTCGGAGAAAGGAACACCTCGACCCATTTCGCAGACAAGAACCTCTCCTGCCTTGGATTTGAAATAAACGTCGATCTTGTCAACGTCGGTCTTCTCGCCTGCATAGCCGATTGCACAGAGGATTCTGCCCCAGTTTGCATCGTTGCCGAACATTGCGGACTTTACAAGGGGAGAGCAGATAACGGACTTTGCAATGCCCTTGGCAGCCTTTTCGCTCTCAGCGCCTGTTACCTTGCACTCAACAAGCTTGGTTGCGCCTTCGCCGTCCTTTGCCATGATTCGTGCAAGATAAGTGCAGACATACATGAGAGCATCTGCGAAAATCCTGTAATCATCATTTTCCTCGGTGATTTCAGAGTTTCCTGCAAGACCTGAAGCAAGTACGCAGAGGGTATCGTTGGTGCTGGTATCGCCGTCGACGGAAAGCATGTTGAAGGTGTCGTCAGCGCAGTATTTGATTGCCTTCTGGAGCATTTCGGAAGAAACAGCAGCGTCAGTTGTGACATAGGCAAGCATTGTTGCCATGTTGGGATGAATCATGCCGCTGCCCTTGCTCATAGCGCCCATGGTAACTGTTTTGCCGCCAAGCTCAAACTCTATTGCAATTTCCTTTACAACAGTGTCGGTGGTCATGATGGCACGGGCAGCCTGCATGCCGTCCTTGGAAAGAGCCTTGTGCAGATAGGGGATGCCTTCCCTGATAGGCTCAATGGGAAGGGTCTGACCGATAACACCTGTAGATGCAACGAGGACTTCCTCAGTGTTAATTCCAAGCTCGGAGGCGGTAAGCTCAGCCATCATCTTTGCCTTCTCAACGCCGTCGGAGTTGCAGGTGTTTGCATTGCCGCTGTTTACGATAACAGCCCTGGGCTTTGCTTTTGCCATATGCTCGCGGCAGACGAGAATAGGAGCGCCCTTTACGAGGTTTGTTGTAAACACTGCACCGACGGAGCAGGGGACCTCGCAGGATATAAGCGCAACATCAGGCTTGTGCTCAGACTGAAGGCTCTCGTTTGCCAGAATGGATTTTGCGGTGACGGTATTGTCCGGGTGCATGGCACGCTTGACTCCGCAGTAGACGCCTGCGGCGGTAAAGCCCTTGGGAGCAGCGACAGAGCCCGATATTTTAACGTAGTTCATTTGTTTTACATCTCCTGAGAAACATGATTTTGGCCCCCTCTGACGAGGGGGCTGTCTGCGAAGCAGACTGGGGGAGAGATTTTACAGCACAAGCCCTGTTGTCTTATCAAGACCGAGCATGATGTTCATACATTCAACGGCTGCGCCTGATGCGCCCTTGCCGAGATTGTCGAAGCGGGACATGAGAAGAATTCTGTCCTCGTTGCCGCAGACGGTTATCTCCATGCTGTCCTTTTCAGAAAGAGCCGCTGCGGAAGCAAAGCCGCCCTCATCAATACCGTCGGCGTACTTTACGATCTCACCGCAGTAGAGAGCCTTGTAAACTCTCTTTATATCGTCCATATTGCCGTTTATGTCACAGCCGAAAACAGGGACAGTAACGTGCATGCCCGAATAGAAGGGGGCAACGGTGGGACAGAAGATGGGAGCATTGACAAGCCCTGTGCGGACGGTCATTTCGGGGATATGCTTGTGGGTCTGACCAAGAGCGTACTGTCTGGGAGCCACAAAGAGGGGATCAAGCTCATCGTCCTCATACTGAGCGATCATGCCCTTGCCGCCGCCGCTGTAGCCGGTTACGGAGAAGCAGGTAAGGCGAGCCTCGGTGCTGAGGATTCCTGCTGCAACCAGGGGAGCGGTGAGAGAAACAAAGCCGCTTGCGTGGCAACCGGGAACACATACTCTCTTTGCGTTTGCAATGCGGTCATAGTGACCCTGCGAAAGCTCGGGGAATCCGTAAGCCCAGTCGGGAAGGATTCTGTGAGCGGTAGAAGCATCGATTATTCTTGTATTGTCGTTTTCCACCATGGAGACCGCCTCACGAGCGGCATCATCAGGCAGGCAGAGAAATGCGATATCGCAGGAATTAAGAGCTTCTTTTCTGGCTGCAGGATCCTTGCGTTTTTCTTCAGAAAGAGTGATAAGCTCAATATCTTCCCTTGCGCCGATTCTTTCCTTTATACGCAGTCCGGTGGTACCGGCGCTGCCATCAATAAATACAGTGTGCTTCATAACTGCACCTCCATACAGATATCTCGTGAATGAATATGCATAATTATACTTTCGCTTATTATGAAAGTCAAGGGTTGTGAGAAATCCCGAAAA
This sequence comes from Acutalibacteraceae bacterium, assembly GCA_045604945.1. GTDB lineage: Bacteria > Bacillota > Clostridia > Oscillospirales > Acutalibacteraceae > JAISGQ01. Next base: position 29,080 of record JAZUPA010000107.1, on the reverse strand, counting down.
TATTCTCGTTTATTATGTAACAGCGCTATATTGCCGCAAAGTAATTTGTGCATATTCACATAAGGTTAAAATGAATATAAGTGAATATATATGCAGCGGACGCGGAATGAATATACAAAGATAACTAAAAAATATTGCAATTGATATGAAAAAATTACAGTAGTATATGATGTTTGGGTGATGTATAATTTTCCTGTACAACTGTGCGCATCAGCACAAAAACAAGGAGGAAAATAAAGATGAAGAAGATTCTGGCACTTATTCTCAGCGTTATGCTTATTGCATCAGCAGGCGCTCTTGCTGTTTCTGCAGACGAGGTGGAAATCGGCAAGGCAGATACCGAAACAGGCTACTATTGCGAGGTTGCACTGTTCATGAAAGAAAGCTACAATGACTGGTCCTTTGGCGATATGGATCCGGGCGAGTGGTCCATCCCCCAGAGTGAGTCCGTATTTGTCACCACCGACGGCAGATATGTTGTCGAGCTTACCGACCTTGTAATTCCCCTTGACAACCTCTGCCTCTGCTACATCAAGGATGTTGACGCAGAGTATAACGGTCTGAAGATGTCCAACCTTCCCGCAGATGTTGAGATCATCACCGAGAAGATCGTTCTCAACGGCAGCCGTACCGTAACTCCTGAGGAGAATGTCCGCACAGGCCTCAAGAAGGGTACAATCTTTGATATCTGCTACGAGAATGACTGGGATCCTGATGACTGCACCGTTGATTTCTCCAAGGTAACCGAGATCAACTCCATCAAGGTAGTATTCACAGTATCCGGACTTGGCGGCACCTACGTTGACATGGATCCCGAGGTTACCATTGATGTAGGCGAAGCAACCGAAAATACTGTTGAAGAGGCAGCAAAGGACGGCTGCGTAGGCGGCGCAACATTCCTGCCCCTTGCAGCAGTAATTATCGCAGCAGCTCTTGTAATCTTCAAGAAGAGAGCATAACAGGAATAAATTTCATATTAGTATGATTTGCCTTCGGGCATGATAAAAACACCGCGCCCTCATGGGTGCGGTGTTTTTGCGTACGCTTCATGCTTTTGTCATGTCGATTTTGATTTCATATAGCGTGTTGCTGTGATCCTTGAAAAATATAACGGTTGCCATACCCGATGATGAAACGTGAACATCATGAACCGCATCAAAGGGCGCGGAATAACCGTTTGTTATGGTCACCTTTTTGTAAAAGACATTCTCATCGAAGATATCACGGACGATTACGCTGTTGCTTCCTGTATCTTTATCGTATTCGACATAAAGGACGTTGTTTCCGTAATGCTCAAATGCGGCATGGTATGTGGGGGAAACCTGACCTGTGTATACGTTGTAGTATACAGTTTCGCTTGTGTATACTCCGTTGCCTGACATATAAACCTCCAGAACAGAATCGTGTATCATATGGAAATTAGTCCATCGGGGAAGGTCGTGATTCTCGAACAGAACATTTCCGTTTATATCAATTACAGCACATTCTTTTTTACTGTAGCCATTCTTATAGACTGCAACATAAAACTCACTTGCTTTATATATTGTCTCCCCCTCGCCAACTGTCAGAGGGAAAGGGTAATAAAGGGGCAGAGCGGACTCTTTCACGGTATCAACAGCAATCAGGAAGTCCTTGCCCTCAGGATTCAGGCAGGTGATGACCGCAGTGCCGTTGTACAGGATTTGCACATTCTCGGCAAAATCTGCCGCGGCACAGGGCTCTGCAATGTGGCAGACCTTATAAAAAGCGTCCTTATGGAAAATATCCTGCACAACTATTCTGCTTCCGCCGTTTTTATATTCCGCATATATGACCTTGCCGTCGGTCTCGCAGAGAACATAATAGAAAATATCGGACTTTTCTCCTGTGAAAACATTGAAATACTGAGTCCATCGGGTCGACAATCCCGTGCCTCCCTGAGAGGAAACCTTTACAACTGAATCGCTGACCCTTTTGACTTCAGGCTCTTTGGGAATATCGTCAAGAGTGTGGATAACCTTGCCCTCAGAGTTCTTGATTTCGCAGAAATAGGTAAGATCACTGTTTCGCTCTACGGCGCAGAATTCATTTGCTCCGATCTCCTGTGCAATGTCATCGTAAAGCTCAAAGCGAGCGTCAAGGACCTTGAAATCTCCGCTTTTTCTGTCGTACTTTATGGTGCATATTGAATCACCTATGCCATCGGAATGACCGTACAGACTCGTATATGCAGTGCATTCTATTTCGTATATTCCGTCATTGTCGATGTCACGGGGAACGATGTAGTAGAAGCAGTCGTGCCATCCTCGCTCCTGATCGGTGGGATTTCCATTTTCATCGTAAACAGAACCGATATAGCCTGTTCTGTTTGAAAAGTCTATCGTGCGGCTGTAGCCTGTGTGGCGATTTTTAACAAGCATCTTAAAGGGTGCCTGAAGCTCAAATTCAAAGCCTGTGTCGAAGTATGTCACATAGCCATTGAGAGACATCAGAGTTTCAAAGCCTTTGTCGGTCACCTTCCATACATAGGTTGTGTGGGAGCCTGCACCGCCGTTGCCTCCGTTATTGACCATGAAGACAATCTCATCGGTCTTATCTCCGTCAATGTCACAGAAATAAAGATATTCGGGAAAGCTCAATTCTGTTACGGAATAAAGAAGAACATCGTCCTCTCGCTCAAGGGCAAAGAATATGTCCTTAAATACACTTGAATATGAATAATGGGTCAGAATATGCAGTGTGCCGAGAGAGCATTCGTTTGAGGAATGGAAATCCGCATCTCCAAGTCCTGCACTCTCAAGCCCTGCGGTTTCCCATTCGGGGGTTCTGGGAATGCTTGATTTTGTAAGGGTAAGGGGTTTACCGTAGTCATCGGGCGACCTGACAACTGCCACGGGCTCAGGGGACAGCACCTCTCCTTCAAACAGCGCACCGTCAGGGACAGGGCACTCCGTGTCATAGGAATCGGCTGAATAGCGGTATTCGGGAATCTCAGAGGAACGTTCTGCATCAAATCGGAAGCCCTCGTCGGTGACATCAAAAACGTAGACATACATTCCGTCCGAGGTGGGCAGAGTAAGTGTGTCCTCGGTCAGTATATAGCTGCCCCAGGCGATATAGCTTGAAAGCCCCGAAAAGATAAACTGAAATTCTCCGTTTCCGTACAGTGTGATATTTGGTTCTGTGAAATCGATGGAATCATGATAAGTGAAAACCCTGCTGTCAGCTTCCCCTGTTACCACATCCTCATAGCGGAGAAATGCAGGAGCTGTCAGATCATAGATGCGCTCTGCATGGTCAGAATATCCTGTAACAAGATATACACTGCCGTCATTCTGGAAAAGCAGGATGTAAAGCTCGTTTTCCGCTTCGCCTGTCATGAAAGCCTGCTTGTTCTCACGGCGCAGCTTTTCTGTAGTGAGACCGCTCTTTTTAAAGTCTTCTGTAAAAAGACAGTCAAAATTATCGCTGGTAAGCTCGGTTAACGTTAAAACACCAGCAGCATCGTACTCGTTTACGCTGTTGAGCCGATAGAGGGCGATGCCGCCGTCTTGGGCAGCAGCACGGTATTCTGTGCCCACTCCCAGTTCATAGGGGGAGCTTAAAAGGCTGCTTGCGTAGATGACTGAAGAAGCCTGATAGTCGGCAGCTTCCATAGGTTCAACGGGAGCCTCGATGTCAAAACACACCGAAGCGGTGTATATTTCCGATGGTCTCTCGTTTGGGAAATACTCGGCAGAAAATAGATATTCCTTTTGCGTTAGGTCGTGATAGCTGAGGTAGTACTTCCTCCACACTGTATCATGAGGCGGTAGTGCGTACCGCGTTGTGCCATAGCTGATTTCTTCTGTACGGCAGTCAATCCATGTATCGCCATCTTTACAGTAAAGAGTAAAGGAATCCCTGAAAATCATACATTCATCGGTTTCATTCGTCCACTCGATTTCGATATAGGGAAGTCCCGAATAGAGATCCATGGATTTTACGGAGATTGATACACCCTCTGACGGCGATTTGTTCCAGAGCATTTCAAAATCCACCCAAACCTTATAGTCTTTGCCACCCGAGTGGATTATCAGCTCAAAGCGATATGTACCGCTGTTGCTCAGGTCGAAGTCATTCATTGAGTAAGTGTGTGAAAATGTCTCGTCAGGCTCGATGGCATAACCAACATCTCCCCACTCCCTGTCGCTGACCTTGCTGCAGTCAATCCACTGACCATCCTCATAGCAGTAGAGATTGAAAATATTGCCTGTGGTTACAAGGGTATCACCATCATTGTGCAGTGTGACAGTGACAAATTTATTCAATGTATTGTTGTTTATATTGCACTGATCAAGTGTAATGTGAACACCCGCACAGTCACTGCCGTTTTCCTTGACGGTATAAGTGTAGGAGCCCCCAATTGCGAAGTAAATCTCATCGAAGATATAGTAAACCGTGTCATTGTCGAGGGCATAGCTGTGATGCACAAGCTGCAGACTGCTCATGCTCCAGTCTGTATCTGCGCGCAGATAGAAAAAGTCTTTGTCGGTGTTGTGTACAAGATCGCCGTTGAGATAGAACCGGTTCTGCATAGCTGCCTGTTCTGCAGTAATTTCGGCAGGAACATAGAACTCAATACCCGAAATATCACCGTCAACCTGTACTATCTCATGGGTGGTCAGATCGACCTTATAGGTGAATGGGCCGTCAAATTCCGCAAGATATATTTCCTTCCCGTCCTTTGTCACAGCGACATTGAGAAGGCTGAAATCATAGCTGCTCAGAACATCGTATGAAATGCGCTCTTCGACAGCACACTCGCTGTAATTATATACAATGATACCGAATGTGCCGCTGAGTATCACGCGCTCATCATCGGCATAGTCTATAAAAGGCATTTCAGCCCCGATATTCATATCGGCAATATCAGACAGGCTGATTTCAGGGACAGAATCCGCTTTATCATCTTCTTTTTTCGGATCTGTCAGCAGACACACTGCCGCAATAATGCACGCGATAATTGCCACAACTATAATCCAGAATGCAGGCTTTTTGTAATTGAGCACGTTCTTTATTCTGTTTTTGACATTGACTTCTCCGAATGCCAGAGGACAGGCGGAGATCATTCTTCTGGGAATAGAGCAGTCAAGAAGCGCGGTGGAATATGCCTTTTTCTCCTCTGCGCTCATATCCTTTATCACCCGCTCGTCGCAGGCAAGCTCAATATCGCGGCAGAGAAGCACATAACCCAGCCACAGAAGAGGATTGAACCAGTACACCGTCAGCAGTGCAAAGCCCAGAGGCTTCCAGAGGTGGTCGCAGCGCTTCAGGTGAGATTTTTCGTGGGCGATGACATATTCCGATTCCTTTTCGCCAAGGGCTGAGGGAAGATATATCCTCGGCTTTATAAGTCCCAGAATAAACGGAGTGTTTATATCATCGCAGATACAGATGTTTTCACGCAACTTTATTGATGCGCGAACTTTATAGCGAACACGCAGATAACTTACAAGAGAGTAGATGAGCATAGCGGCAATTCCTACACCCCAGATAATACTCGCAATAAATATTACTATTTGTATAGGGTTGACGCTTGCTCCTGGTGTGGGAGCAAGGGATTCGCTTATTATCGGATTGACCGAGTTGTTCACAAAAGGAACACCGCTGTTTATTGTTGGGGTCTGAGCATAAATTATCTCAGGAGGTACTGTTTCCGTACCCGGCACCACGCTGACTTTACTTTCAAAGGAGAAAGGCAGAATGAGCCTGAGCCCTACAAGAGTCCACAGAAGGCAGCTTATCCATTTCGGAGCTTTTTTAAGAAGCAGGCGAAGGATAATCACTGCAAGAACTATCCACCCTGCGGTGATACTCATATTGAGAAGCTTGAGAAATAATGCTTCCATTCCTATTCCTCCTCATAAGAATCGATCATTGCCCGAAGAGCGGCAACCTCCTCGGGAGATAATTGCTTGCGAGCGGTGAAAGCAGCTAAAAACGCAGGAAGAGAGCCGTCAAAGGTCTCCTCAACAAACTGCTGGCTCTGCATTGAATAAAAATCCTGTCGGCTGATGAGGGAAGAAACTGTGCCGTTTTCGTTTGTGAATATGCCCCTTTCGCACAGCTTGCGAAGAACGGTATATGTGGTGGGCTTTTTCCAGCAAAGCTCCCTTTCGCATATCTTTACAAGCTCCCCCGAGGGGAGAGGCTCATTGTTCCAGATAATATCCGCAAAGCGACTTTCAACAATACCCAATTTCAAATCCATATTAACCCTCCTTTGGTTTACTGGCTATAAACCCACCTTTAGTTTACAACCAATAAACCGATTTGTCAAGGGAGGATATGTTTTAGAGCATTAGCGCTTTATCTTGACAAATTACTAAAGCGCATATATAATATTGTCGAACTAAGTTTCAATAATTTTTGAAAGGAAGTATTTTTATGGTCAAAAAATTAGCAGTAATCCTTGCAGCAGTAATGCTTTTCACCTGTGTTTTTGCAGCATGCGGCGAAAAGAACCCCTTCCTCGGAAAGTGGACCGGTATTGACGAAGGACTGGAAGCATCCTATGTTTTCGAAGCAGACGGAAAAGGCTATTCTCAGGCTATCGGTCTGAGCGTCGATTTCACCTATGAGATTGACGGCAACAAGGTCACTCTCACCATCGATTCCACCAAGCTGATGGAAGATATGCTCGGCATGACTGTAGAAGAGATGATCGCAGAAGGCATGCTTGAAAGCGCTGACGAGCTCATCAATGTTCAGACAGGCGAGCTTAACGGCGATGTACTTACCATCGACGGCACCGAGTACACCAAGGCAGACTGATTTAATTCAACAGAAAAAACCGCTCACCATGAGGTGAGCGGGTTTTTTATACTTACATTCCCTGCTGATAAATATCTGCAAGCTTTGCAATGTCAATCTTTTCAAAGGCACAGTTCCCGATGCCGTTTACGGTTACGACCGAAATGCTGCTGCCGGAACGTTTCTTGTCGTTTACCGATGCAGCGGAGAGCTCCGCTGCGCAATAGGGTGATTCGGTCGGCAGTCCTGCCTTTCTGAGAGTGTCTGCAATATCGTCTGCAAGCTGCTTTTCGCACTTTCCGAGGGCGGCGCAGGCGCGGGCAATAATGGCAAGACCTATGGCGACTGCATGTCCGTGGGTGATTTCATAATTGCTCAGCAGCTCAACGGCGTGAGCTGCTGTGTGACCGAGATTGAGAAGCTTTCGCTCTCCTGTTTCCTTTTCGTCAGCCTCGACTATTCTGCCCTTGTAGCGGACGCAGCGGGTGATCATATCGGAAACTTCCAGCTCTGAAAACTTTTTCCAGAATTCGCCGCCGTCAAGAACTGCAGTCTTGATGGCTTCAGCCATACCGTCTGCGAAGATCTCGGGGGAGAGGGTTGAAAGACAGTCAGTATCGCAAAGCACTGCGGAGGGCTGAATAAATACTCCTGCCAGATTCTTTCCTGCTCCCAGGTCAACAGCGGTTTTTCCTCCGACGGAGGAATCCACGGCAGCCAGCAGAGTGGTGGGCATCTGCACATAGCGTATACCGCGAAGATAGACCCCTGCCGCAAAGCCTGCCATATCCCCCGTCACGCCGCCGCCAAGAGCAACAACGCAGTCGGTTCTGGTAAGCTCGGAGCGGGCGAGAAATTCGAGAATATCGCTGAGAGTAGAGATGTTTTTCGAGGTTTCGCCTGCAGGAAACACAAAGGAACTGACCGAAAAGCCCGAACCTTCAAGGCTTCTGACAACCCTGTCGAGGTAAAGCGGTGCAACGTTTGAATCGGTGATGACTGCAATGCGGCACAGCCCCACGGTATCGCGGAGGATTTCTCCGCAGCGGTCCAAAAGACCTGATTCTATCATAACATCATAGCCTGAGCCGACGTTTATTCTCACAGTGCTCATGTATATCACGTTCCAATCAGAATGTTAAAACCATTGCAAAATATGTTTTAGTTTCCGCCTGCGGAGGCTTTCTTTTCCTTGCCGTCCTTTAAGAGTGCGCGCAGCTTTTCGGAATCCTTTGTTTTAAGAGCATCGAGATAATCCTGAAGATTGTCAATGAGAATCTCCAGCTCACCTGTGAGGTAGTCGCAGTTATCCATGAAAAGCTCGGTCCACATATCCTCGTCAAGCCTTGCAACTCTTGTCATATCGCGGAAGCTGCCTGCGGAAAAACCGCGGCGTCTCTGGGCTTCAGGGGACTTTATATATGCACTTGAAGCGATATGAGCAAGCTGGGAGGTGTAGGCGATTATCCTGTCGTGCTCATCGGGAGTGGAAAAGGTGATGGATCCAAAGCCGATATCGGTAAAGAAATTCTTGAGAGCCTCAAGAGTTCGAGCGTCGTTGTCCTCGTCGGGAGTGAGGATCATGGAGGCGCCCTCAAAGAGGTTGTCGCAGGAATTGACAAATCCTCCGCGCTCCTTGCCTGCCATGGGATGACCGCCCACAAAAGCGAAGCCTTTTTCGTGGGCAATGGGCGCAATCTGACGGCATACAGTGCGCTTTACGCCGCAAAGGTCAACAAGAATGGCATTTGCGGAAATATTATCTGTATTTGCCTTTACCCAGCTCACTGCGGCATTGGGACGCACGCCCAGAAGGATAATATCACAGTCCTTTACGGTGTTTTCGTCAAGAGTGCCGTCAATTGCACCGCAAAGACGGGCAAACATCATGGTTTCAGGGTCAAGGTCGATACCGTAAACCTCATGGGCAGTGCGGGCTTTGATGGCTTTTGCCATTGAGCCGCCGATAAGACCGAGACCGACAACAGCGATTTTCATTTAAACCGTCTCCTTAGCTGTGCATAAAGCCGTGAATGGCAGTGCAGGTTTTGGAAAGAGAATCGAATGCTTCGGGGGTGAGGGACTGAGGTCCGTCACAGAGAGCATGAGCGGGGTCGTTGTGAACTTCGATAAGCAGACCATCAGCGCCTGCTGCAACAGAAGCGGTAGCCAGAGAGGGGATAAGGAAGCTCTTGCCTGTTGCATGGCTGGGGTCAACAACAATGGGAAGGTGAGTGAGCTTTTTGAGTACAGGCACAGCGCCTATATCGAGGGTGTTTCTGGTGTATGTCTCATAGGTGCGGATTCCGCGCTCGCACATTATGACCTGCTCGTTGCCGCCGGCCATGATGTATTCAGCGCTCATGAGCCACTCCTCGTAAGTGGCGGAAAGACCGCGCTTTAAAAGTATGGGCTTATCCTGCTTGCCGAGAACCTTGAGCATATTGAAGTTCTGCATGTTTCGGGCGCCGACCTGGATGATATCAACATCCTTGAAGAGAGGCAGCTGCTCAGCATCCATGATTTCGGTGACAATGGGGAGACCTGTTTCCTCTCTTGCAAGCTTGAGAAGCTCAATGCCGTCTGCGCCCATGCCCTGGAATGCATAGGGGGAGGTGCGGGGCTTGAAAGCGCCGCCGCGAAGAACAGTTGCACCGCTTGCCTTTACGGCCTTTGCAACGGCTATGATCTGATCCTCACTTTCAACGGAGCAGGGACCTGCCATATAGGTAAGTGTGCCGCCGCCTATCTGAGCGTCGCGCACCTTTATAATGGTATCTTCAGGGTGGAACTTGCGGTTTGCGCTCTTGTAAGGCTCCTGAACGCGCTTTACGTCCTCAACGATGTCAAGGGCAGAAATGAGGTCCTGATCGAGCTTTGAGGTGTCGCCTACAAGACCCAGTACCATCTGAGAGTGACCTACACTGGGGTGTACCTGAATACCCTTTTCCTCCAGCCAGTAAACAAGGCTGTCAAGCTGATTCTGATCGGGGTTTTTCTTCAAAATGACTATCATGGTATTTCCTCCCAAAAATAAAACCTGCAGCCGGTTCGGCTGCAGGTAATCATGCTTTCCTCAGAGAACGTATGATTTATACCATAGCCGAACAAGCCTTACCGTAATAATAGGTAAAGCTAAAGTAAAAGTAGCCGTATTCTGCTGTACGCTTTGCGTTAGCCATGGTATACGTTCCTTTCGGTTTTGTTGGTTTTAGAATAGCACTTTGAGCATTTTTTGTAAAGTGCCAATTTCGCCAAATCGAAATTGATTTGACAACCCGATTCGGTAAAATTTAACAATTAAAAGCTTTAAATCCTTAAAGCGGAGATTATTCCCCGTTCTGAGACTGTGCTTCGGCTGCAGCGGTGGTTGTGGCTGCAGTCGTTGCAGTGGTTGTAGTGGTTGTAGTGGTTGTGGCAGTTGTTGTAGTTGTGGCAGTTGTTGTAGTTGTGCTTGCGGTGGTGGTCGTAGTCTCAGAAGTCTCTGCTGCTTCGGATGAAGTTGTGGTTGTGGATTCCGTTGAAGAAGCAGTGGATGATGTGACAGTGGTGGCAGTGGTCTCCGCAGAACTCTGGGTCTCAGAGGAGGGGACGGTTGTCACAGTATCCGATGGGGATACGAAGGTGGGGGCAGTAGAGCCCTTTGTGGTTCTCTTTACTGCAAAGGCGCCGCCTGTATAGGTGGATTCATCGTCAAAAACCGCGCCCTCATAGAGGAAGCTGTGAATGGCCCTTACGTTTGTGCTGCGGTCATCAATAAGGACATAGGAGCCGTTGACGATCTTTCCGCGGGAATCAAAGGTACCCTTGAGAGGAATGGTTATCATCTGCAGTGAATCGAGGTTTGAAAGATACGCTGCAGCATCAAGGGCAAAGGATGTTATCTCATCCTGGGTCATATCGGTCTGAACGCTTTTGCAGAAGGTGTTTACGAACTTGTTGAACCGCGATGCGGAGGCTTCCTTGAGTCTTTCTGCGCACTTCATCAGAACCTTCTGCTGGCGCTTGGTGCGGTTGTAATCGCTGTCGTCGCGGCAGCGGGCATAAATAAGCGCCATGTTGCCGTTTATCCAGTTGTAGCCTTCCTTGAGAACAGGGTCATAACCGCCGGTTTTTGACCAGACATTCATAAACTTTGCTTCGGAGGCGGATAGGTTGATGCCGAAGCCGCCGAGAGTGCTGACGAGCTTAGGCATAACGGTGAAGTTTACGCGCACATACTTGTCAATTTCCACGCCGAAGTTTTCCTCGACGGTATTTATAAGAAGCTGCGCGCCGCCATAAGCAAAGGCGTGGGTCATCTTCTGGTCGGGGAAGGATTTGCCCTGATAATCGGGGATTCTGACATAGGTGTCACGCATGAAGGAAACAAGGCGCACCTCATGGGTCTGCCGGTTGACAGAGCAAATTATCATGCAGTCGCTGCGGGCATTTTTCCAGCCCTTGGTGTCGGTGCCGATAAGGAGGATGTTTGTAATGTGGTCATCCTTGACATAGGTTTCCACCGATTCCACAGCCTCGACCTCGGTCAGCACCTCAGCATCGCTGTTGCTAACCTGACGCTGCTCCTCGGCGATGATATCATCGCTGAGAGAATCGGTAAGCTCAAAGGAATCGGCAGAGGTGTAGGTGATAAGGTCAAGCTTGCTGTAGTAATATGCAATTCCCATATTAAGAGCTGCGAGAATCACTGCAAAAAGACAGAGAAAGACCTTTACTGCAATCCTCGTATTCTGGGTGTTTATATTGTTTCTTTTCATTATTCTTCGGTAAGCGGTCTGTCCATAAGCTCGTTGAGAGCCTCGGAGGGGTGTTTGCCGTTGAAGAGGATATCGTAAAGACTTGAGATGATAGGCATGGAGAAATTGTAGTTGTTCTCGGCATCCTCATGAATTACCTTGCAGCTGTAAACACCTTCAACGGTTTTCTTGTTGTCGCGCAGGAAGCCCATAGCGGAATCGTCCTGTCCGATAATATAGCCTGCCTGATAGTTTCTGGAATGGGGAGAGAAGCAGGTGACGACAAGGTCTCCGATACCTGCAAGTCCGCAGCATGTTTCAGCTCTGCCGCCCTTTGCGGTGCAGTAGCGCATCATTTCTGCAAGACCTCTTGTAACGAGAGCTGCGCGGCTGTTGTCGCCGTAGCCGAGACCGGAGAGCATACCGGATGCAAGAGCGATAACGTTCTTAATTGCAACGGCATATTCTGCGCCGACCTCATCGGTGTTTACGTACAGGCGCATATAGTGGTTGGAAAATATCTGCTGAGCGAGCCTTGCAGCATCGATGTCGGTGGATACGGAGCAGATGCAGGTTGCCCTTCTGAGAATAACCTCCTCAGCATGGCTGGGTCCGATAACCGATACAACGGGCTTGATGCCGCATTCGCCGAGGATATCGCGGACGGTCTCTGTCATGCGCTTGTCGGTGTTTATGTCAAAGCCCTTGCTGGCGTTGACGACCATGGTGCCTTCCTTTACAAAGGGCTTGATGGTGTTGAGGGCGTTTGAGACAAACTTTGTGGGGACGGTGATGAGAACCAGCTCGCTGTCCTTCATGGCAAGCTCTGCATCATCGGTGGCATGAAGCCCCTGGGCGAGCTTTACGCCGTGAAAATAGCGGCTGTTGGTATGTCTGAGGTTGATTTCAGAGATTTCGTCATGGTCAACACCGTACATGCAGACGTCGTGACCGTTATCGCAGAGAACCTGAGCAAGAGCAGTACCCCAGCTGCCGGTTCCGAGAACTGTTGCTTTCAAAATATATTACCCCCTTAAGGTGATTAAGCATATATTACCCCTGAGTAAAGGTTTTGTCAATAAAGCCGCCGACGCCTTAATTATAAGTTTACAAGGGGTGCGGACAGCAAAAACAGCCGCCGCTCCTGAGGGAGTGACGGCTGTCCTGAATATAAAAGGATTATTTATTTTTACGAGCGGCGCGTTTTGCAGCTTTGGCAGCAGCGCGAGCTTCCTTTTTTGCCGCTCTGGCAGCAGCTTTTTCGGCTTTCTTTGCTGCGCGGATTTCCTTTGGTGTAAGCTTTTTGGATTCCTCAGGAGCTTCAGAATCGGATTCTGCCTCTTCGCTGAGTGATTCAAAAGGAAGGCTTGCCTGCCTGAAGCCGGCGGCAGCAGCTTTTTCGAAAAGCTCAGCGGCTTTTATCTTATCCTGCTCTGTGCCTTCTCCGTTATCGTACAGTTCACCCAGTCTGAATGTGGCTTCTGCATGCCCCATATCAGCAGCTTTTCTGTATAATTCGAAGGCTTTTGTCATGTCCTGTTCCACGCCGTCTCCGTACTTATACATTCCTGCAAGGTTACTTGTGGCAGCAACATGTCCCATTTCGGATGCTTTTTTGTACAGCTCAGCTGCCTTTACCACATCCGGCTCCACGCTTTCACCGTACTCATACAGAACACCCAGTCCGAATATTGCTTCGGCGTTGCCCATGTCAGCAGCCTTTTTGTACAGTTCGAAGGCTTTTTCCATGTTCTGTTCAATGCCTTCGCCGTAATAATACATCATTGCAAGATTGCTTGCTGCAACGGCATCACCCATGTCGGCAGCCTTTTCGTACAGTTCTGCTGCCTTTGCCATATTCTGCTCTACGCCTTCGCCGTTATCGTACATCAATGCCAGGGAAAGTGCTGCGGTTGCATTGCCCATGTCGGCGGCTTTCTCGTACAGTTCAGCGGCTCTTTCCATGTCCTGTTCCACGCCTTCGCCGCAATGATATGCGTATCCAAGTCTCAGTGTCGCTTCTGCATTGTCTGCTGCAAAGCCGCGCAGGCTGTATTCAAAGGAGAGCTCAAAATTATCAATATCATAATAATACTGGTCTAATTCAAGGGCAGCAATGGCTTTCAGCTCCAGAGTATCGTCGTCATTGCCGTAGGTGCGGGAAATAAAGTCCAGAAGCTCGACGCCTATTACATCATCGCGCTCAACACCGATGCCTTTCAGGTAGCCATAGCCCATAATATACTTTTGGTCGTCATTAAGATATCTGCAAGACACCTTGTGTTTGCCGGATGCAAAGAACTGTTCTGCGCGCAGTGCAAGATCGGAGTCGATGACAAAGCGGTTCAATGCGCGTTTAAAAGCATTATCAAATTTTATTGATTCATCTGATACTTTGCTGTTGTCACTGCCTGCAGGCCAGCGGAGTATCTGCAGTTTGTCTCCAAGTCTCCTCTCTGCTTCCGCATAATCCTCTGCGGAAATACCGAAGGCGATGGGGATGATTCCCTTTTTCTGCTCTCTTGCAGTGACAACCTCAATGTCCCATACATAGTCAGACTTCAGAATGTCACGGGTGAGAAGCAGAACAACCGCATCACACTCGCTGATGGCGTCAATTATCTCCTGCTCATAGCTTATACCGGGGGTGAGGTTTTCATCGTACCACACCGCACAGTTAACGATATCAAGAATCTTTCTTGCAACAATGTCCCGTATGCCGGAGGCTATGTTGTCAGATTTTTTATAGCTGATAAAGACCTTGCGCAGTCCCTCGGCAGGTGTTGGAACGTTGGATTCTGCGTCAATGCGCGTAACATATGCAAGTTTTCCGTGATTTTCCATTACAATTCCCCTTTCTGTCCTGAAAACAGTATGTTTATACTATTATACATCGCTTTTCTGAAACTTTCAAGCTGCATGAAAAGAGCCCCGGCGGCAGCCGTGTGAAACGTGCTGCCGCCGGGGGTTATAAGTTAACCATCCACGCTGTATTGAGGTTCGGGGGTATGCCGGAAGCAGAACATCTTATTTTGCGATGTAAAGGCTGCCGGACTTCTTGTAGTACTTGTCAATCCAGTTTACGATGGACTTGTCGCTGTTGAATCTGCTGTTGTTGCTTCTTACGTTCTGCTCGAACTGGATCTTCCAGCGATAGGTGTCCTTGTAATACTTCATAAAGGGATCGCAGTTGCTCATTTCGAAATGGAGGTGTGTGCCGCTGGAGTTACCGGAAGAACCCATGACGCCGATGACCTGACCGCGGGATACTCTCTGACCCTTTGATACATTGTAGGACTTGAGGTGTGCGTAAAGGCTTCTGGTGCCGTTATCGTGACGGATTACGATATATCTGCCGTAGCTTCTGCTGCCGAGGTTGGCAACGGTTTCTACTGTGCCGCTCTCAACCGCGACGATGTTGCCGCCGCCGGCAATATCCATACCGTTCTTGTAACCGTAGGTTGTGCTGTGCTTTGCGCCGCTCTTGTAGTAGTACATACAGGTAATCTTATATGCACTCTGGCAGGGCCATACAGGATTGAAGGAGCTGCCGCCTGAGCTTACAGAGAAAGCGGGGATGAACTTGAATTTCTGGGCGTTGGTGCGGTTGCCGTTGTATACCTGGATGTTGGTACCGTTGGAGGTGTATGCGCCTGAAACGTCAAGGTATTTGCCGCTGTGCTTTGCGACGATGTAGTAGTAGCCGTTGCCTGCGGAAGTGATGATCCACTGCTGGTTCTGTCCGCCGCAGTAACCCCACTGATGAACGTTGGCGCCCGATGCATAGGAAACACCGGAAACGTCAAGGCACTTGCCGGAGTGTACGAATTCAATCTTGTAACAGCCGTTGTTGAGGTTTGTTACCTTGACCTTCTGGTTGCTGCCGTAATGAGCATCCCAGAGATGTACATTGGCACCGTCTGACTTGGATTCGTCAGCACAGTCAATGAACTTGCTGTTGTTCAATGCAGAAGCAATGAAGTACTCACCGTTGGCGATGGGAGCCTGGTTATTGGAAGAAGGAGTGGAGATCTTTGCTGCGTAGTCCAGACAGATCCAGCCTGAACGTCCGTTGTAGCTTGTCTGCCCCCAGTTGCCGGAGATCTTTGTGACATTGACGGTGGTATTATAAGGTATCGCGGTTACTTTTTTATAACCGGTACCGGGGCCGGAGCGCATATTAAGTCCTGCGGAGGTGGTGATCCTGTAGTTGCCTGTGCCGTTTGCGGCAGCAGACACCTGAGAACCTATGGGAGTCTCTGCGCAGACCATGAAGACGGAGAAGACGCAGAGAATTGCGAGGAACGCTGCGAGGAACTTGGAAGCGAACTTTTTCATAAAAGCTCTCCTTTTCTATATTTAGTTGCCCGGAGGCAACCATTATTCATCTCAGGGGCTTCCCCCTTTCGATGTCATTATTATATACCCGGGTAAAAAAATCTTAAATTGCAGAAAAAACATTATAAACGTGTTATCTTATTCAGAAGACATTTATAAGTGCGAAAAAATCTGTTTTGGAGCAAAAACGACACTTTACATACATCCTACAGAGGTGTATAATGGTTTTATATCAGCTGAACGGAGGAAATAAATATGGCAAGAGGAGCTACGGTTGCAGCCAATAACAAATTTTACCGCGCAAGAAAAAAGGCGAGCGAAAAGAATGAGATGCTTTCAAGCAGAGAGGATGCTTCCGAGCTGCTGTGCATGGACAAGACCCGCCTTGCAAAGATAGAGACTGACCATATAATGCCAAACTCCGATGATATAATGGCAATGGCAGAGGTATATCAGGCACCTGAGCTGTGCAATTACTACTGCGCAAAATGCTGTCCTATAGGAAAGGAAAATGTTGCAGAGCTTGACGTGAGCAGCTTTACAAAAATCGCCCTGCAGATACTCAGTGCCTGTGAAAGCATCGAAGAGCTTCGCACAAAGCTCCTGGCTATAGCTTCTGACGGAGATATAGAAGAGGACGAGAGTGAAGATTTTCTGTATGTGCTCGATATCCTCAACAAGTTTTCCATCGGTGCGCAGTCGATGATGCTGTGGTCAAAGAAGAACATAGATGTTCCGAATGACTGATAAGCCGCAGGGTAAAGCACTATTGACATTATCTTACAGTAAGTGTACAATTATAATACTATAAAAATATGGAGGCGATAGTATGTCAGTCGCTCTGTTTGTGGCATTTATCGAAGTTGGTTTATTGTGTGTTTTTCCATATATAACCCTTGACTTTATGAATAAGGATTTATTCAGCATACCTGAGTATCTGTCATTCTTCTTCAGCTTTGATGCCGCAGAGATTCAGGACATGTTCAGAGGTGAGATCGGCTGTTCGGAATCGGCTGCAAAGGCGCTTGTGTATCTGCCTGTCATTATGTTTATTGTCGTTCTTCTGGGCGCTCTTATTTCGCTTTTCCTTGCTCTTGGCAAAAAGGCAAAGGCTGCAGGCTGGCTGCAGACAATCAGCGGCTCGATAAGCCTGATTATGAATGTGGTTCTTTCCTTTTCTCTGTGCCACGGAACAAAAAGCATTTACTTCCCCGTAAACGAATTTGTAAATACCGAATACATGATTCTTAATGTACTTATGATTGCATTCGGCGTCCTGAGCATTGTAAATCCCGAAGCATCGATCGGCTCGAAGGCAGCATATTCCGCACCCGGAATGATGGCACCTCCCGTTCAGAGAAATGCATATCCTCAGGTAACACCCGCACCTGTACGTCAGAATGTATATACCCCCCCTGCAGCACCTGCTGCTCCCCCTGCTCCCGCAGCACCTGCTGCTCAGCAGCCCGCTGCAGCATCCCTTCCCTCCATCAGTGCAACCTATACCTGCCCCGTCTGCGGAACCACTCAGAAATCGGAGCTCGGCTTCTGCACATTCTGCGGAAATCCCAACCCCAACAAATAAGTATATTTCAGATACCTCTGTGTGCCGAAAGGCACACAGAGGTATCTTTTTGCCAATACTGCAGGTAACAGGACTGTCATATTACCGAAAAGACTTGTATACGCCAAAAAATTATGCTAAAATAAATCATGATACCCATCGGGAGAAAGACTGTCTTTTGAAGGGGTAAATCATTAATTATAATGGAAATGACCGTTTACATACCGGAAGAGAGCGATAAAAGAGCATATTCCGGACGGAAAGGAAGGGTCATAAATGATGGAAGTCAACGATTTATGTATAAACTGCTTTGCAAAGAAGGGCAGAGCAGCACAGTGTCAGCGATGCGGATATGTGGACGGAACTCCCAGGGTTGCGCCCTATCTGGCACCGGGTACCGTGCTTGCGGAGCGCTACGTTGTGGGCAGACACGAAAAGGTCACAGGTGAAGGTGTGACCTATCTCGGCTATGATGCAAAGAAGAATGAAAAGGTCGTAATCCGTGAATACCTCCCCCTTACTCTGTGCAGCAGAAACAAGGAGAGCGATGAGGTAATCATCAATCCCGGATGTGAGCTGACATACGAAGATTACAGACAGGACTTTTTCGATGTTGCCAAGGCGGTAACACGTCTTTCCGATATCGATATATTCACCCCTGTCCGCGCGATATTCGAGTGCAACAATACTGCCTATGTCATATATGAAAAGCCCGACGGCAGACCTCTGGGAGATATTGTCAAGAAGGCACAGAGGCTTACATGGGAAGAGGTGCGTCCGCTGTTCCTGCCCCTCATCGGTGCAATGAATTCAGCCCATGCAGTGGGACTTGTGCATTTCGGCATCAGCCCTGAAACAATCTATTTCAGCAGAGATAAGAAGCTGCATGTAACCGGCTTTGCAATCCCCGATTCCAGAATGTCCGATACCTCTCTCAAATGCGAGGTGTTTGACGGCTACAGCGCCATCGAGCAGTATTCAACACAGGGAAAACGCGGAAAGGCAACCGATGTCTATGCCATGTGCGCGCTGCTTTTCTATACCCTTACAGGAAAGCGCCCTCCCGAGGCGGTAACCAGAGCATATGAGCCCAGGCTCAATATGCCTGCCGACCTTGCCGATGAGATTCCCTCCCATGTTTTCGCGGCCCTTGCAGCGGGACTTCAGGTAATGCCCGAAAACAGAATACAGACCATGGATGAGCTTCGTTCCCAGCTCAGCGTAAAAGCAGGCGGAGCAGCAGGAGCTGTGGTTCATTCGGGAGTACGCCAGAGCTCACGCCCTGCACCGCAGAGCCCCCGCAGTCAGTCGGTTGGCGGCAGCGCACCAAGAGCTGCAGCAGCGGGAGCGGCATACAACGCAGGCAGAGCGGTTCAGCAGAACCGCAGCAATCAGGGAAGCTCCCAGAGCAGCCGACCTGCCTATGCTGCAAGCTTTGACGCTTTCAAGGCGCAGGTTTCAACAAAGCTTTCTGCATTCTCAAATCTCAAGCAGTGGCAGTATCTTCTGCTTTCTCTTGTAATTTCCATAGTTGTTCTTGGAATAATAGCAATAGTTATCCTCTCCATATTCTCACCCTATCTCAGGAGCAACAACAGCACCTATATCGAGCCCCCTGAGGAGTATTACGCAGCGGTGACCTCCACAGACCAGGTGCCTACAGATGTCGTTCCCGACCTTGTTGGGCAGCACTGGGATGATGTAAAGGCAAACAGAGCGCAGTATTATAACTTTGAAATCTATGCTCTTGCAAATACCGAGGAAAGCAGCGAATATGACGAGGGCGAGATTGTCAGACAGTCTCCGGAGCCCGGTGAAGAGGTGCCTCACGGTACAATCATCCAGGTCGTTCTCAGCTCCGGTCCCAATACGGTAAAGATTCCTAAGCTTGTCGGATGCAGTATTGCAGAAGCAACCGAAAAGCTTGACAAGGCAGGACTTCGTCTCGGCACTCAGGAAATGGAGTACAGCGATGAATACGCCTTCGGAGAAATAATTGAAATCATCGGTCACGATGCAGGTGACAAGGTAAGCATCAACTATGTCATCAACGTAAAGGTCAGCAACGGTCCCGAGCCTACTGTACAGATTGTTGATGAAGAATAAGAGCTGAATCAGAAATGACGGCGAAACACCCGAAGTAAATATTGCTTCGGGTGTTTTTGCGGTCAGTGCGTGCGAAAAAGGGAGAAAAATGAAAATTCGCAAAAAATATAATCCGGTAAATCTGGATATGGAGCCTGTAAAGGTATTCAGGGGACGCACCGAGGTACCCGAAGTTGCCGAGCGGCGAAGAATGAAGCTGATTCTTATAGTTGCAGGGTCGATTGCGGCAGCGCTTATATTTCTGCTTGTGTCGCTGTGGATTCTGACAGACCTTGGCAACAACAACTCCTCGGGTAAAAATAACTCAACAGGAAAAATCGAAAGCGGAGAATATGTCTATTCCGAAAAGGACAGCATGGCGGTGCTTATAGCTCTGACCAACGACAATTCCTCCGAATCGGAGCATCTTATAATGATGCGTATCGACCCCAGCCGCTGGGATGACGGAAACGGCTATGCGGTATGCTTTATGTCACTACCCCCCGATATGATGGTGGATGACAGTGGACTGACCCTTGCCCAGCGGTATGCTCAGGGCGGCACCTCGGAGTGCGCCCGCATAATAAAGGAAATAAGCGGAGCGCGGCAGGTGTATTCTGCCACGATGAATTATAAGACCCTCAGACAGCTGATAGTTGATGTGGGAGGAATTACGGTAACTGTGGAACACAATATAAACTATGTTTCACCAAAGGGCGACCGCAATTTTTCCACCGCCCCGGGCACGCGGGATTTCAACGGCAGCGAGGGTGCGCGGCTTATGTACTGCACCGACTGGCCCGGCGGAGTGGATGAGCAGAGACTTATGATATGCCGCGGCTTTGCGTCCATTGCAAACAAGCTGATAACAAGAAAAAACAGCGGCTATCTTGATTATTACTTTACCAAAATGACAAATACTGTGCCGACTACGGTAAGTGCAGGAGCATATCAGGAGATAAAGGAAGGGCTTTACAAGTTTGCTCTTGACAATGACGGCGCTGATATAACAGAAATATTTTTGTGCGGATGCGAAAGGGATGAAAACGGCAGACTGTACCTGACAGAGGACGGAGTGCTGTATCTGAAGGCTCTTTTCGGCGAGCACAACTGAAGGAATGATGAACTATGGTAGATAAGGAAAGAGTACAGGCAGCGGTAAGAGAGCTGCTTATAGCAATAGGCGAAGACCCCGACAGAGAGGGACTTGTGGAAACTCCCGACAGAGTTGCAAGAATGTATGAGGAGATATGTGGCGGTATCCATGAGGACCCGAAGAAGTACCTGAAAATATTCCACGAAACCGGCGAAAACGAGGAGATGGTCGTAGTCCGCGATATCCCCCTTTATTCTCTGTGCGAGCATCATATGCTCCCCTTTGTGGGCAAGTGCCATATTGCATATATTCCCCGTGACGGAGTGATCATCGGGCTTTCAAAGTTTGCAAGAATAGTCAGCTGCTTTGCCCGCAGACTGCAGGTGCAGGAGAGACTTACAGCGGAGATTGCCGATTTCCTTATGGATTCCCTCAATCCCAGAGGTGTTGCTGTCATCATTGAGGCGGAGCATCTCTGCATGACCATGCGCGGCGCACGGGCAGCAGGCAGTCAGACCCAGACCAGCGCCCTGCGCGGTATTATGAGAAGCGATGCAAGAACACGCAGCGAAGCAATCGACCTTATTATGGGGGGACGCAGATGATCTGGAAGCTTGCCCACGACAGGCAGATAAAGGTTGACAGAGTGCTTGTAATGGGAATTCTCAACGTAACCCCTGACTCCTTCTCCGACGGCGGTAACTATTTCACCCCCGAGGAAGCCCTTGCAAGGGCTCGTGAGATGGCAGAGCAGGGAGCGGATATTATAGACATTGGCGGACAGAGCACCCGCCCGGGCTACACAAGGGTAACTCCCCAGGGAGAGTGGTCAAGGCTGAAGCCTATTATCAGCGTTCTCTGCTCGGAGCTTAAACAGCCTGTGTCCATAGATACCTTCTATCCCGAGGTTGCCGCAAGGGCGATTATGGCAGGGGCATGTATCATCAACGATGTGAACGGCTTTGACGAACCCCTTATGCGTCAGACTGCAGCCCTCTCAAAGGCGGGCTGCATCATAACCCACCATACCGAGCTGCTGTCAGGTCTGGGGGCTGCTCCTCAGATAAAGGAGTTTTTCCTCCGCCGCATGGCAGAGCTGAAGGCTGAAGGGGTGGATGTGCAGAGAATGTGTTTTGACCCGGGCATAGGCTTTGGAAAGAACAACGAGCAGAATCTGCAGGCGATAGCGGATTTTGACGGACTTTGCATTGAAGACTCGCCCATGCTCATTGCAGCATCCAGAAAGCGCGTTCTGGGTACGGAAACAGGGGTCACAAGCCCCGAAGAGCGCGACCCTGCAACAGTGGCAGCCCATACTGCCGCCTGCATGAAGGGCGCCAATATCGTCAGAGCCCACAATATTCCCGCAGCAGTGCAGGCTGCGAGAATGGCAGACGCATTTATCAGATGCAGAGGTTGATTCAATGGAGAAGATTTATATAAAGGGGCTGGAAATCTACGCCTACCACGGAGTTTTCCCCGAGGAAAAGGAAAAAGGACAGCCCTTTGTGCTTGATATAACACTGGAGCTTGAGGCAGGCAATGCCTGCAGAACAGACGAGCTGGACAATACCGTCAGCTATGCTGAGGTGTGCGACACGGTTGAAGAGGTCATGCTTTCAAAAAAGTGCAACCTCATAGAGCATGCCGCCCAGAGGGTTTGCGATGCGATTCTTGAAGGCTACCCTCAGGTGCAGGCGGTGGAGGTTCTGCTTAAAAAGCCCGAAGCACCTGTGAAGCAGAAAATAGCCTATGCGGCAGTGGAATTGAGGCGAGAGAGATGAAAGCAATAGTATCCCTCGGAGCAAACCTCGGAGACAGAGAGGAAACGCTGAAAGCGGCTCTCAGGTCTCTTGATACCCTTTGCAAAACAAGTCTTGCTGCGGTTTCATCCTTTTACTCAACCGCGCCGGTGGAGGTGCAGGATGCACAGCCGGAATATCTCAACTGCGTCGCAGTGGTGGAGACGGAGCTGTCGCCGAGGGCGTTTCTCGGCGCCTGTCTCGGAATAGAAGCGTCAAACGGCAGACAGAGACTTGGCTATAAAACCGCAAGAACCCTCGATATTGACCTGCTGTTGTATGAGGGCTTTTCGTCCGACGATGAGGAGCTGACAGTGCCGCACCCGAGAATGATGGAGCGAGCTTTTGTGCTGGTACCGCTGGCGGAGCTGTTTCCTGACGGAAATGCTCTGGGTGCTGACTTTTCTGATGCGCTCAGAAAAGTCGGGGAGCAGGAAGTGAATAGGGTTATTTGAAAAAGGACGGCATAAGCCGTCCTTTTTGTGATGGGATTTCGAGAGTTCTGCGTGGTACGACAAATCCCCTTTTTTGTCTGATGACTTTTGCGTTTTTTAAGTGCTAATATGTTGCTTGAAATCAATTAAGCAAGGTGTGTCAGATGAAGAAAAAGACCTCAGTTCTGTACAGATTCATCAAGTGGTGCGTCAGAGTCTGCTACAGAAAAATGACTGTGGAGGGGACGGAGAATATACCGGAGGAAGCATCGCTGATTATAAGCAATCACGCACAGATGAACGGACCCATTGCGTGCGAGCTTTACTTCCCGGGAAAAAGATATACATGGTGCATAGGCCATATGATGCATCTTAAAGAGGTGCCCGATTATGCCTATGAGGATTTCTGGAAGGACAAACCCGTATATATCCGCTGGTTTTACAGATTGCTTTCCTATATAATAGCGCCCTTGTCGGTATGCGTTTTCACAAATGCGGATACTATTGCCGTCTATAAGGATCATCGTGTTATTTCTACATTCAGAGACACTGTAAAAGGGCTCTGCGAAGGAGCAAATGTGGTTATATTTCCCGAGAATAATACTAAATGTAATAACATAATCAATGATTTTCAGGACAAATTCGTGGATATAGCTAGGATGTACCACAGAAAGACGAAGAAAGCGCTGAGCTTTGTGCCTATGTATATAGCCCCCGAGCTTAATAAAATGGTGCTGGGAAAGCCCGTTGTTTTTGATGTTGATGCAGACGCCGACAGCGAGCGGCAGAGAATATGTGAGTTTCTGAAGGGTGAGATAACCTCCATGGCGCGCTCTCTTCCACCTCACAGGGTCGTCCCTTACAGCAACATCCCGAAGAAGGACTACCCGATGAATATATAGAAAACCCCATACGAGATTTATCTCGTATGGGGTTCAGCTTTTACAGAGCGATTACATCGTCGGTTTTGAGGTCGTCGCCGATAAGGGGAGGATAAGGAGTGTCGTCGAAGTCGCCGTTTCCGTACTGTGAGCGGACATCGGCAGGTGCCTCGGCAGCAGGCTTATCCTCAGGCTTGTCATCGCCTTCGTAATCAGGGATGAATATCGGGACAGCATCCTCGTCGGGCTCAGCGGCGGGCTCTTTGTTGTCAGAGCTGTCGGGGGCTGAGCTTTCATCCTTTTTATCGCTGTCGTCAGAAGATTCTGAGGAGTCGTCATTCAGCAGGATTCCGAAATCGAAGACAGGGAAGTCATCCTCGGACTTCTCCTTTTCTTCTTTTGCGGGCTTTTCTTCGGGTTTATCTTCGGTTTTTTCCTCAGACTCGTCCTTGTCTTTTCTGCGGAACTTTTTCCCGGGTTCTTTCCGGGGCTTTTCCTTGTTCTCCGATTCCTTCTTCTCTTCCTTCTTTTTCTCCTTGCGCTCAGCTTTTTCCTTCTTTCTGTCAGGAACAGCAACAGGCACAGGAACGGGGAAGAAGTCATCATCCTCTTTCTTTTCTTCCTTTTTGGGCTTTTCCTTCACAGGCTCAGGGCTGAAGGGGACAGCGAGAGCGGTGGAGGGCTTGGAAGTGAGAATAAGCACAAGATTGAGAACTGCAACAATTGCGGCAATCGCAGCGGCCAAAATAAGGGGGAGCATCATGTTGTCAAGGCTGAAGAGATAAACACCGCCCACAACAGAGAGCAGGCTTGTTATCTCAAGCAGCAGGTTGCCCTGACCCCAGTAACCGATGCGGTCCTTTGTGTTGAAGGACATCTCATCGTCGGCAGTGCCGAAAACGCCGTCATCGCCGGCGGTGCGGTCATCCTGGGTGAGATATGCGTTTATGGTTCCGTGACCGAGAATCTCTGCAATAACCAGCAGGAAATAGCAGAGGGTAGCGGTGGTTGTGGAGGGGGAAACGGCAAAGGGGACAATGGATGCTGCAAGGAAAAATCCGGAAAGTCCGAACATAATGCGCAGCATAGGAGTCTCAGCCTTGCGGTAGAGGTTGCCCACAACACCGCCGCCGAGGATAACGCAGGCGAAACCTATGGTGATTGCGGTGGCGGTCACGCCGTGAGAGTACAGATAGACCGACAGACCGAACCAGCCGAAGGAAAGAATAACAGAGAAAATCACAGCCAGAATACCAAAGCGTCCGAAAACGGTGTTTCTGGTGTAAACCTCGTTGAGGAAATCCTCGTCGCCGTCTCTTGAGATGTGTGCGCAGCTGGTGTTTCTGAAAAGGAGACAGACCAGCAATGCCACCGCAGCAACGATAACAGCGGAGCAGATGAGCAGGAATCTGGAGCCTCCGCGCACATACATGAAGGAACCAAGCAGAATACCTGCTGCAAGTCCGAGATAGGGGGAATAAATGACAGTGGGGTCATTGTGATCACTGTAACGGGCATAGACGCGGTACTTGTCGACCATGCGGGCGGCGATGCCATAGCCAAGACCCCAGAGAGCAACGCCAATGAGGGGGAGCTTGCCCAGCATCATCACAGCACCGGCAACAGCAAGAACACTGCCCAGTGCGACAGTATAGGTATTCAGACTGTTTTTCATGATACCGCCAAGGCGGTTGCCGATTATGCAGGTTGCCATATATATAAGAAGGGGCATATAAGGACGCAGAAGCTCAGGAATGAAATCTGCGTGGGATGCAAAGAAAGCAGAGGAGCTTTCAGAAAAATCAAAGAAAATCGGACATAAGGGAACGGTGCAGCACATGCTCATAAGCAGAGAAATGGAGCGAGCGGATTCGTTGCCCAGTCTGAAGGCGGGATTTCCGCCAAGACCCTTTTCGTTATCGCCGATTCTCGGGCGGAGAATAACCTCAAGCAGATGTGCCAGAGCGAAATAAAGTATAATAAGAAGGATAACTGCGCCGCCTATAGTCATGATAAGAGGGAAGTTGACAAGGTCGAGGGCGGATTTTGCGTTGAGATTCTCGCTCAGCTCAAGTGCGCCGACGCACTTGCCTGTGGTGGTGTATACAGGGACAGTGGAGATCATATACTCACTGCCCTCGTAGTCAAAGTAGGTAAGCTGACGGATCTCGTTGTCTATGGTGTAGACAGCGCGGTTGATGGATTCCTCGTTGGTGGGCGGATTGCCGCAGGCAAAGACGGGCAGTCCGACGCTGAGATCAGTACCGAAATCGCCGGTTGACTGAGCGTAGATATCGGAAAGGTCGATGTAAAGATAGAGAGCAGCGCTGCGTCCCTCCTCGATCTGTTCGGGGGAAACCAGTGACATGACCGCATCGCTGACAGAGACAACATAGTCCTCATCAGAGCTTGTCTCAGCGCCCACAACATCAGTTATACCGACGGAAGCTGCGATGGTCAGCTGCGCAAGCTCGTTTTTGTGAGCGTTTTCGCTCTGGAGACCGTAATCGTTTTCGAGAATAATGAATGCGCTGATCGAAACGCTGAGAATGATAACGACAAATCGCATGAAATGCAGTGCAAACTCAGTGACCTTGAGACGGGATGCCTTTATCAGTATGACGATAATGTCGAAAACCAGCAAAGCGGCACCGATGCCCAGCAGTACATAAACAACTATCTGCAGAATCTTTGCGGTATCGACAGATTCAACGGTGTTCTCGTAGGAGTTGAGCATAAAGCCCGAAACAATCAGGGCAAGAGAGAGGAAAAGGATAGTAAGACACTTGAACCAACCGAATTTTTTCATTCTGCCACCTCCGTTCTGCGTTTTTTGGCGGAAGAAATAACACCTGAAACAGAGAAATAGACTACAACCGACAGGCAGCAGATCACCGCAAAGAGGGAAAGTCTGTTGCGAACCACGCCGGAATATTCCATGGTTCCCTGACGCTTTGCAGAGACAACCAGCAGAGCAAAGGCTTCGCCGCTGTCCTTTTTAAGCGGTGTGTATGTAATGCTGACATCGCCCTCGGCCTCGGTGAGAGGCTCGCCGCTCTGAGCAAGCGAAGCGAGTTCACTGAGCTTCTCTGCGGAAACGGGCTCAAAGGCAGAGCTGCTTGCCATGAGGTAAAGAACGCCGTTTTCGAGGGTGTATATTCCGCCCGAATACAGGATTTCCTCGGTGGTAAGTGTGGCGTTGAGCATTTCAGAGTATTTCTCACTGATGAACTGTGTGCGCTCATCGGTAAGCTGTGTCATGCTCTCCTCATGAATAACCGGAGCCAGATACTCAGAGAGCTGCGCAGTGGTCTGCGGGAGCCCATCGTCAGAGGAGTCTGCATAGTCGCTTTCAAAGGAGTTCATGATAAGCACCACGCAGAAAATAACCGCGCACATAGTAAACAGGATTTCGAACACAGTTCGGATTCCGATGTGTCCGACCTGCAAACGCATTTCGTCTGTTTTCAAAATAAATCCCCCCAATTTTTGGTTGTAATAATTATAATAGAAAGAACTGCCATTTACAAGTGGGGGACGGCGATTTTCGACGCCACGCAGAGATTTATGTCCCTTGACAAAAACTTTCGGGGGGGATACAATTATAAAAAAGAAAAGAGGTATATTATGAAAATTTTAAAATGGGTTATTGATTTTATCGCAATTTTCACCGGTCTTTATCTTGCCGATGTGGTCAAGGGTTTTATTCCGACAGAGTCGAGGCTTGTCGAAATGGTAATTACATTCGTGCTGGTTGTTGCAATGATGTATGTTGCAGAATTTATAAATGGAAAGTTAGCAAAGAAAAAAGAGAAAGAATAAAATAATAAGCCCTCGGCACAGCGCCGAGGGCTATTCCTTGCTATAAAATTATCGGTAAAAGGCTCCCTCTGATGAGGGAGAGATGCCTGCCAAACAGAATATCAGTCTTCGTCCTTTCGTCCTATAAGATCATTGAGATCATAGGGGGTCTGCTGATATACATAGTAGTTCAGCCAGTTTGCAAAGAACATGTGGGCGTAGGAGCGCCAGTTCTGGAAAGGTGTCTGCTCGGGATCATCATCGGGAAAGTAATTATAAGGTATCTGCGGCTCGATGCCCTTGTTCACATCTCGGAAGTATTCATTTGCAAGGGTCATGCGGTCGTATTCAAGATGACCTGTGCAGAAGAACATTCTGCCGTTCTTGTGAGCGACTATCGCAACGCCTGCGCGCTTGCTCTTGGCAAGGGTAACAAGCTCAGGCACAGCATCAATGTCGGTATCTCTTACATAGGTATAACGGGAGTGGGGAGAGAAGAAGCGGTCATCAAAGCCTCTCATAAGGGGGTGCAGGGGATCGAGAACATCATGACGGTAAACGCCGGAAAGCTTCTTGTCCAGGGCGCGCTTCTTGATGCCGAAGTGATAGTAGAGACCTGCCTGAGCACCCCAGCATATATATAATGTAGAGTAAACATTGTCTCTTGCCCAGTCCATAATCTGAGTAAGCTCTTCCCAGTAGTCCACTTCTTCAAACTGCAATGTCTCAACAGGAGCGCCTGTGATGATCATGCCGTCAAACTTCTGGTCTCTTATATCGTCAAGAGTTTTATAGAATGTGGCAAGGTGAGTCTGGGAGGTGTTCTTGCTGGCGTGAGTTGCAGTCTGAACAAGCTCTATCTCTATCTGGAGAGGAGAGTTGCCAAGCAGACGGAGAAGCTGAGTTTCCGTTTCAATTTTGGTAGGCATGAGATTGACAATTGCAATCTTCAGCGGACGGATGTCCTGGCAGCCTGCACGCTCCTCGGTCATTACAAAGACATTTTCGCTTTCGAGAATCTTTCTTGCAGGGAGAGAGTTGGGAATCATAATAGGCATAGATATTTTCCTTTATATATAATGTATATAGAGAGTGAAAGACAATTTCACTAACTTCTTGAGGCTATTATAACAGAGAATATGGTAATTACAACCCAAAGAATATTTTTTTGAAAAAAATTAAAAATAATGCTTGACTTTTAAAATACCCTGTGATATAGTAATGAAGCTGTCGCGAGAGAACAGATTTCTCCCGAGCGGCGGCAAGAATGTTCCTTGAAAATTAAACAACGAAGTAAGAAGTACCCGTAATTTCTTGAGAGTTTAGTACTCAAAAGAAACACGAATATTTTTTAAAAAGTAACTTTTACGTCAGCAATGACGGTTTTGAGCATCAAGCTCTGAAAAAGTGATTTAAACAGCTACGGCTGTGTAAATACAATTTTTTAGAGAGTTTGATCCTGGCTCAGGACGAACGCTGGCGGCGTGCCTAACACATGCAAGTCGAACGAGGTTAGTTTGCTTAATCCTTCGGGAAGCGGCTTTCTAATCTAGTGGCGGACGGGTG
>JAZUPA010000106.1:0-4278 GCA_045604945.1 Acutalibacteraceae bacterium | reverse complement strand
GATAAGACCGCCTGCAAAGCTGTCGCCGCCGCCGACGCGGTCGATGATGTCGCTCATAAGGTATCTCTTGGATACGATGAACTCATCTCTGGTGTTGAGGCATGCTGCCCAGCCGTTGATGTCTGCACTCTTGCTCTCACGGAGGGTGATAGCGATCATCTTCATGTCGGGATACTCAGCAAGAACCTTGTCGCCGAGAGCTCTGTACTTCTCTCTGTCAAGCTCGCCGCTCTCAACAGAAACATCGGTGGTGATCTCAAGGGACTTCTGTACGTCCTCTTCGTTTGCGATAGCAACGTCAACATACTTTGCCATCTCGCGCATTACTTCTGCTGCCTTCTTGCCGTAGTTCCAGAGGTTCTTTCTGTAGTTGAGGTCGCAGGAAACGGTGATGCCGCGCTTCTTTGCTTCCTTGACGCTGGCAAGGCTCAGGTGCATTGCACTCTCGGAGATAGCGGGGGTGATACCTGTGATGTGGAACCACTCAACGCCCTCAAAAGCCTTATCCCAGTCAACGAGGGACTCGTCAGCAAGAGCGATTGCGGAATACTCGCGGTCATAAACGACCTTACTTGCTCTCTGGTTTGCACCTGTCTCGAGGTAGTAGATACCCATTCTGCCCTTGGTGCGGAGAACCTTGGAAGTATTTACGCCGAAGCCGCGGAGCTGATAGATGCATGCATCGCCGATAGCGTTATCGGGGATGAAGGAAAGGAACTCTGCATCGCAGCCGTAGTTTGCAAGGGAAACAGCAACGTTAGCTTCGCCGCCGCCGAAGGTAGCCTCAAACTTGGGGCTCTGGAAGAATCTCTCATGCTCGGGGGTCTTGAGTCTGAGCATGATTTCGCCAAAAGTTAAGTATTTCATATCGGTTATCTCCTTTTTTGTTATTGATTAGCCGCGTACGGAAGCGATAACAGCCTTTGCTTCCTTGCAGAGGGTTGTGATCTTATCGAAGTTATTCTCGGAAATGTCAGCCTTGGTGCAGACCCAGCTGCCGCCGATTGCATGAACAAAGGGAGAAACAGCGAATGTTGCGAGGTTGCCTGCGTTTACGCCGCCTGTGGGGATGAACTTTACATTGCCGAAGGGAGCGCAGAGAGCCTTCAGTGCGCTGAGGCCGCCGTAAACATCAGCGGGGAAGAACTTGAGAACCTTCAGGCCGTAGCTGAGAGCTGCGGTGATCTCGGTGGGAGTTACGCAGCCAGGGGTGATGGAGATGTTGTTCTCAATGCACCAGGAGACAACGTCGGGAGCGAATCCGGGGGAAACGATAAACTCTGCACCTGCTTCAACAGCGTCCTTGCAGTTCTGGAGGGTGATAACGGTACCTGCGCCAACAAGCATATCAGGGCACTCAGCCTTGACAGCCTTGATGCTGTCGAGAGCTGCAGCGGTACGGAGGGTGATCTCCATTACGTCAACACCGCCTGCAAGCAGTGCCTTTGCAGTGGGAACAGCGTCCTTAACGTCTTCGATTACGACTACGGGAACGATACCGCAGTCAGCAAGTCTCTTTGTTACGTCCATTTTTTATTTTCCTTTCTGTCTAAAGAAATTGTGTTTATAACTTACGGCTGTTTGCCGATATAAGCCAAAATACCGCCGTCAACATAAAGAATGTGGCCGTTGACGAAGTTGGATGCATCGGATGCAAGGAATACTGCAGGACCAACCAGATCCTCAGGTTTGCCCCAACGTGCAGCAGGGGTCTTGCCGATGATGAATGCATCGAAGGGGTGGCGGGAGCCGTCAGCCTGTCTCTCGCGGAGAGGTGCGGTCTGAGGAGTTTCGATATAGCCGGGGCCTATACCGTTGCACTGGATATTGCACTCGCCGTACTCGGAGCAGATGTTCTTTGTAAGCATCTTAAGTCCGCCCTTAGCTGCTGCATAAGCAGAAACGGTCTCTCTGCCAAGCTCACTCATCATGGAGCAGATGTTAATGATCTTGCCGTGACCCTTCTTTATCATGGAAGGGATAACTGCCTTGGACATAATGAAAGGTGCGTTAAGGTCAACATCGATGACCTTTCTGAAATCCTCTGCGCTCATTTCGCACATAGGGATTCTCTTTATGATACCTGCATTGTTTACAAGTATGTCAACAACACCGATCTTCTCTTCGATTTCAACGATAAGAGCGGTAACTGCTGCTTCGTCGGTTACGTCGCAGACAAAGCCGTGAGCGGTGATGCCCTTTTCGTTGTAAGCTGCGATACCCTTATCAACAAGCTCCTGATTGATGTCGTTGAAAACGATTGTTGCGCCGGCCTCTGCAAGACCTGCTGCAATAGCAAAACCTATGCCATAGCTTCCGCCGGTGACAAGAGCGATTTTGCCGGAAAGATCAAACATATTGCCCATTTCTATCTATTCCTTTCTGTATTAAAAATATTATATATTACTTTATGTTATTGAGTTCTACAAAACTCATAAGGAACGGAGCCACGCCCTTTGCGTCATTTTCCACAATAGGCTCGGAAATATAATACTCGTAAGTTCCGTCGCGGCGGCGGTCACTTTCGGGACCCAGTCCTGCCACAAGACAGATGTTGCCGAGATTAAGCTCACCGTCTGTTTCAGTCAGGTAATTTTTGCATATGCTGTCAAAAACACTCTTTCCGAGTTCAGCAAAGTCCTCACCCACAACGCCGAGACGAGCTGCCTTGAGACATGCATAAGCGATCATTGAAGAACCGCTGGTTTCGGGGTAGTTGCCTTCTCTTCTTCCTGCGTCTACAACCTGCATGAAGATTCCGCTGTCG
Organism: Acutalibacteraceae bacterium; assembly: GCA_045604945.1. GTDB lineage: Bacteria > Bacillota > Clostridia > Oscillospirales > Acutalibacteraceae > JAISGQ01. The sequence continues at coordinate 1,511 of JAZUPA010000106.1, read as the reverse complement.
CTGTCTTTGTACTGAGCTGCACCTTCAAGGGCCTCCTTGAGAAGTGCAGAAAGATAAGCTTTTTCCTCTGTTTTATCCTCAGGCAGGTAACCGATTACATCAGCAAGTGCCACAAGATACCATCCGAGAGAACGGAGCCAGAAGCTCTTTGAGCAGCCGTCCGCCTTTGCCCAGAATGCGGTTTTTGAAGCGTCGAAGCCGTGGTAGTAAAGCTTCTTTTCTTCATCGAACATGTAGGTGCGGACATTCTTAAATTGATTTACAATGTCGCTGTAATCATTTCTTCCGCAATAGGTCTCATAACGTGTTGCAAAAACCTGACCCATATATAAACCGTCCAGCCAGACCTGGTTAGGGTAGATTAACTTATGCCAATAACTATTATACTGCGTTCTGGGCTGCTTTTCAAGCTGTGTATGCAGCAGTTCAATTGCTTTGGCATATTTTTCCTTGCCTGTTTCGCGATAGACATCGAAGAGTACTCGGCCCTCGCAGATGTTGTCGATATTGTAGGTTTCAATGTCGTAGCCGCGAAGTGAGCCGTCCTCAAAAACATAATAATCGAGGTAATTATCGACAAAGTCGAAGTATTTCTTATCGCCTGTCTGCTGCCAGAGACACAGCAGAGAGGTCATCATGCAGCCGTCAATGTAATTCCACTGTAGATTCTTGCCCTCCTTGACCTTTTCGATGTTCCAGAGAGGCTTATCAGGTGTGGAGCCGTCCATAAGGCGGTCGATGTAGCGTCTGATTATTTCATGCATAAGGTTTTCACCTCTTTAATTCTTGATGAGGGGTTTCCAAAGGGTGCCTCCGCACCCTTTGGTGGAATTTTTAAGGGCAACGCCCTTAAATAGGGTTTGGGACGTTGTCCCAACTTTAATTGCTTTTCAAATGCAGGCATTCTGCCTGCATTTATTTATTCACGAGAAGTTGGGGGCTTCGCTCTGCAATCCTACGGATTGCTTTGAGAAGCTTCGCTTCTCACCCCAAACTCCCACCCAAGGCTCTGCCTTGGGAATTCGCCAAATGGAACAGTGCAATCCTATGGATTGCCGTTCCTTTGGAATCCTTTAGATTTCTTCCAGTTCGCCGCCGATGATTTCGACTCTCTCTCCGTCGTAGCCTTCGAGGGTGACGTTTTTGAGAGTGACTTTCTTGACGTTCTTGAAGCGGAGACCTGCCCTGCTGTGCTTGTCAATGTCGCACATCATTGCAGGGAAGCCTGCGCCTGCATCTTTCTTCGCAGTAAAGGTTACATTGTCGATTTCAACAGATCCGATAGGCTGCTCAGGCAGTCCGTGGAAATATCCGGCCGCATATTCGTAATTTTCGCACTGAATATTACGGAATGTAAAGCTTCCGAGATAGGGTGTGCCGTCATCAACAGGTCTCGGTCCCTTGTCCTGAACATATTCTGTCTTGCCGTCGGGGTCGCAGAAATAGTACATATTTATAACCAGCGGGGTCAGCACGTTATTCATCTTTATGTTGGAGAATTCAACTCCGTC
>JAZUPA010000105.1:0-31681 GCA_045604945.1 Acutalibacteraceae bacterium | reverse complement strand
GTTTGCAGAGTTTACAACTACCTCGTCACCTTTATCGTACCCAAGATAATGGTTTATCTCATTGAGACTTTTTATATCAACGACAATAAGGGCATGGGTGCCTCCTGCACCCTGCCCTTCTACATACTGTTTGATTTTCTTGAAGGTTTCATCGTGGGCATATAACCCGGTCATTATGTCCAGACTGTTTATTTCAGAGTTTACAACTTCTCCGCTACATCCATCGGACATTATTCCACCTCCAGACGATTTTTACAACTTATATAAAATCATATTACCCTACTATCACATTTTATTGCATTGTAACACACTTTAATTCTATTTGCAATACATCAAGCATAAAAATTTAATCGTTTAATTTTTGAAGCTCATTTGTCAGATTCTCGACCTCAGCCGCTGTTTCCTCCCTGTTCAAATAATCATAGGAATATACCATGAACCCGTCAGTCTTCGTCTCTTCCCTTGCAAAACGAACCTCTCTTGCAAGTATATCATCGGAGCCGCTCCATGTACCGCTGTCGCTGTCTGTACCTGCCTTATACAGTGCCAGACCTATATAGTACTTTATTGAATCGTTTGTTACTATGCTGTCCCATTTGAGGCATATCTCGTCATAGGGGGCAACGGGATGATCAAAGGACCAGTATATCTGAGGACATATATAATCAATATAACCACTGCCAGAGCACCACTCATATATATCAGCGCCCATATTAAGGCAATTACCTGTATTTCCCTGAGGGCTTATGCCAAACACAACCTCAGGTTTTATCGCTTTCACCGCGCTGTAGCTGTCGCGCACCAGCGTATTTACATTTTCAGTGCGCCATTCTATCAGAGACATCTCTCCACCGTTTTCAAGATACCTGCCGTAGCTTTCGCTGTCATCAAAGCTCTCATCGTCTGCCGGATAGAAATAATCGTCCCAGTGTATGCCGTCTACATCATAGTTTTCGACGATCTCACATATTCCGTCCACTATGTATTTCCTTGCCCCTTCTTCTCCGGGGTTAAAGAATTTTCCCTTTTCATAGTCGATGACATAGCAATCGTTTGTCTCATCCTCATCGTTTCTGAAAACATTGTACGGATTGTCCGCTGACAGCTCTGAGGGCAGCTTACCGTTCTGGTGCTGGATTCTCATGGGATTGATCCACCCATGGACCTCTATATTTCTTTCGTGAGCTTTTTCAATAATATAAGCCAAAGGGTCAAAGGGAGCTTCTCCTCCCTGCTCCCCGTCAAAAAGATGGGATGATGGGAAAAGCTCTGACTTGTACAATGCATCAGCAAAGGGTCTTACATGAAAAATTATTGCATTATAGCCATAGTCTTCAGCATCATCGACTATTCTGTCAAGCTTCTCGGTCGTTATCCCTGAAAGAGATATATACGGCACCCATATGCCTCTCATTTCAGTATCCTCTTTGATTTCTTCCGATGCAATATCGCTCTGTGAAAGCACAGAAATTACCGGTACAGATACATCTGTATCCGCAGGAAATGCAACAAAGCCGATAATTACCGCTGCAACAAGCACAAGCGCACAAAGCGGCAACCAGATTTCTCTTTTCATAATAACTCACCTTCCTTGACAAATTATATCAAAATCTATACTATAATTACAACTACAAATTATGGAGATGATTACATTGCAGTGGTATCATTGGTTACTTATCATTTATCTGGTTTTTATCAATATTTTTGCTTTTGCTGTTACTGTCGCAGACAAGAACAAGGCAAAAAAGGGCAAATGGAGAATCCCTGAAAGCACACTGTTTATCACAGCTGCGCTGGGCGGATCTGTAACAATGCTTATCACCATGAAAAAGATCAGGCACAAAACAAAGCACAAAAGCTTTATGATCGGCATCCCTGCAATTATAGCAGCACAGGTTATTCTCATCGGATTCATTATTTATCTCTGTATTCGCTGACCTTTAATTCTACGCCGGTGTTTTATAAAAAATACTTATCCGCATTAAAATTTTCAATTGATCCCCATCGGAGTTGATTATATGAGAAAAGCATTGTCAATTGCTGTATTCTTTGTTATTCTTCTTATTATTCTAGTTTCATGCTCTTCGTCTCCCTCATCCTCCATCTCTGATATCGGAACACCTTCCTTCAGCACTCCCGCAGGACTTTACGACGAGGAATTCACCCTGGAAATATACGGCAGCGAAGACTTTACCATACGCTACACGCTGGACGGATCGGAGCCTGACGATAACTCCCCCATCTATGAGCAGCCGATTCTTATCGTCGACAGAAGTCCTGAAGATAACGACCTGTCAATGATCACCGGCATGTCAACAACCTGGGACTACACTCCGTCTCTGAGAGTTTCCAAAGGTACTGTTGTGCGCGCTGCACTCTTTTCCGATGACGGTCTGAAGGGCGACACCGTTACAGCTACATATTTTGTCGGTCTTGACTATGAAGATGCTCTTGTTGTATCCATCGTCACCGATATTGACGGGTTATTCAGCTATGAAAACGGTATTTTCATGCTCGGCAAGCACTTCGATGAATGGAAGGCAGAGGTCGGTTCTTCTTTCGTCAATTACGGCGACTGGGAGTATCAGGGTAACTTTTCACAAAAGGGCGACGAATGGGAGCGCGAAATCAACATTGAGTTCTTCGAAGACGGAGAGCTTGTCCACTCTCAGGTTGCAGGAATGCGGGTAGCAGGTGCCGCAACACGAACATACAGGCAGAAAAGTCTTAGAATAACCGCGCGTTCTCAGTACGGCGAAAAACGATTTGACTTTGAGCTTATACCCGACAATATGACCGATGGCTTCTCTGACCGAAAGGTGACCAGCTACCGCAGCTTTGTGCTTCGCAACGGCGGAAATGACTCTGACTACTCCAGAGTCCGCGACCCCTTTATTCAGAACGCAGTTGCAGACTGCTCTTTCTCAACCCAGCAGACTCGTCCTGCAGTGGCGTTTATAAACGGTGAATACTGGGGAGTCTATACAGTTACAGAGGATTACAACGAGCGATATATCGAAGAGAATTATGGCATTGATAAGGATAATGTTGCCATTATCAAAAAAGGCAGTCTGGAGGAAGGCAGCGAAGAGGATATAAATCTTTTCTACGATGTCAAGAATTTTATCACCTCCAATGATATGTCCGACAGCAGCAACTATGCCGCTGTCTGTGATATGCTTGACACCGTTGGCTTTGCTCAGTATTGCGCTCTGAATATTTACATCGGCAGTCAGGATGGACCTTTTGAAGATAACAACTGGCGTATGTGGCGTGCCGTTGATACTTCCGATGCACCCTATGGGGACGGCAAGCTCCGCATAATGCTCTATGACACTGAATTTTCAATGGGTCTCTATAACAACGGAAACACCTATTACGAAAACACGTTTGATAATCTTTACGGAAACAGCACATTCTGCGGTTCTATCTTCAACGCTCTTATGAATAACGAGCAGTTCCGCAGTCTGTTTATTGAAGAGTTTCTTAAGATGAGAAATGTCCGTTTCTCCCCTGACAACGCAGACAAGCTGCTCAATGAGCTGTTTGATGATTACAGTGGTCTGATGACCGACCATTACACACGTTTCGGCAGTATCTCCATGACCGCGCTTAATTACGAATCTCAGTTCCGCGGAAAGATAAATCATATCAAAAAGTACGTTGACGGCAGATACGCTATTGCGCCGACGCTTCTTTGTGAATATCTCGGACTTGACCCGGATACTTCAATAATTACAGCCGCCGATGGCAGCGTTTCAATTATATACTGAAAGAAAGCCCTGAACCTTTCGGTTCAGGGCTTTGACTATTTATTTACACATAAGTTATTTTCCTTCAGGCTGGAGAAGACCGTATCCGCCGTCATTTCTTGCATAGACAACGTTGATTTCATCGGTCTCATTGTTTCTGAACATGAAGAACTTGTGTCCGATAAGATTCATCTGCAGAATTGCTTCTTCAACATCCATAGGCTTGACAGGAATATTCTTGATCTTTACAAGCTCGTACTCTTCTTCCTCGTCATCACCAAGCTCTTCCTTGACCTCATATACAGGATCAAAGTTCAGATTCTGTCCGCTCTTGTTGCGCTTTTCAATCTTGGTCTTGTTCTTTCTGATCTGACCGCTGAGCTTTTCCACTGCGACATCAAGTGCCTCGTCAATATCCATTGAAGTGTGCTCAACTCTATATATAAAGCTATTGCTTCTGATTGTGACTTCAACCTTGTAACTGTTTTTCTCGTGAGTAACAGTTACGTTTGCATCGGCATCGTCTCCAAAATATCTGTCGTACTTAGATAACTTCTTCTCGACCCTCTCCTTGTAGGAGTCTCTGAGATTGACTTTTCTTCCGAATATCGTTGTTTTCATGGTTGTCTCTCCTTTCGGATTGTGGCTTGTAATAAGTACCAAGCTCTTATTACATCCTTATTATAACATGATGTACAATTTTTTCAATAGGTAAATTGTAAATTTTATATTTCTTGCAGCAAAATGATAAAAAACAAAGCGGAGTATAAAACTCCGCTTAAAGTCATTTTCTGCGAGAAGCATTACGAGTGGGCTGAGCAAAACGCTTCAGGTCACTCATTTTTTCATCACTCGTCTGCATAAACTTCGACAACATATCATCGAAGCTGGTGCTTTCAGAGCCGGCAGCCCGTGAGCTCTTGTTGTAATCGTTACGGTATCCGTTATTGTGATGCTGTCTCTGAGAGTGATGCTGATCAGATCTTCCGCCTGCAGGCTGCTCAACAGCCTTCTTTATGGAGAGACTGATCTTTCCGTCATCACCGATAGTGAGAACCTTTACCTTAACCTCCTGACCAACGGACAGATGGTCGGTAATCTCCTTTACATAGGTAGCGGCAACCTCTGAAATGTGTACCATTCCGGTCTTGCCGCCTTCAAGCTCGACAAAAGCACCAAACTTGGTAATACCTGTTACTTTTCCGGTTAATATTGAACCTACCTCGAACTGCATAGAAAAAAATTTGCCCCCTCAATAATATTCATTCATCAGTTTCCGGATGAATTTATAAACACTCTTTCCCCGGGATAAACCAAATCGAGCCTCTCTCTTGCCACGCGCTCGATATATTCATCGTCGCTTTCTTCCAGCAGCGCGGTCAGCTCAGCATTCTGCATAAGCTGAACATTGTACTGTTCAACAAGTTCATCATACTCTTTCTGCTTTTCTCCGATGGAGACATAGGACTGAAGAACGGCAATACCCATAACCAGGAACATGATGACCACAGCGATCAGGCCAAGATTGATTTTTGTCAACTTAAAGGATTTAAGTTTCTTTTTGATTCCGGCAAGCACCTTGTCATCCCGTCCTTTCATGCCTATTTTACGATAAAAATATTTTATAACAAAAATAATGCAATTTCAACACTTTTTGTGATTTTTTGTATTTTTCGTCATATACGTTAATAAATCGGAGATTTTTTGACTAATTAACATAAAAAATCTGTTTGCAACCTGTGACACAGGTCGCATAACATAGCTGAAAACAAGTGATATCAGGCGTTTTACTCCCAGCACTGCGATGTTTACAATAAACATTGTCACATGACCCATAGTAAAAAAATACAGCACCCACGCCATCAGCACTGCCGCAACAAAATACACCCGCAGATACCCTCCGTTGACGGCGATGCTCACAAAGAAAACTGCCGCTGCAGAGGTTAGCCAGAAAAACACATCCTGCAGCATAACTGCAGTTTTTCCGCACGGGATAATTATTCTGACCGCTCTGAAAAAATCATAGTACATCCCCATGGCAAAACCTGCCGCAGCAGCATAAAGCAGCACAGATGCCTGCTGCGCAACTGATACAGTCAATTCTCCATTCATGAGAACAACCTTTTGAAAAAGCCCTTCTGCTCAGGTTTTCTGTCAGAATACAGCAGCTCATTTATATTCCCTGTTACAAGCATATCCCCCGTATCTCGGTTAAGGCTTTCTATATTGAGCATTTCACCCTTTACAGTCAGCTCTCCAAGGCTTGTTACCAGCTCAAGCTCCAGCTCATCGAAGCTCACTACATCCTCAACGCCTGACAGCATAAGTCTTTCTCTGCTCTCGATTATCGCATTGTGAGTCCCTTTGCGCCCTGTATCGTTATTCATATCAACACCTCCTGCAACACTGTCTATGAATTTATATGCCGCAGCAGTTGTCGATATTCATAACATTAATTATTCGACCGCAATATACATTGAAGATGCCGTTTCCTTTGTCGCGTATTCGTTTACAGACAGCACCTTTACCTTGATGGAATGTGCGCCGAGAGTAATCTCAATTACATCGTCAACCTTGACATCATAGGATGCTCTGGCAATCTTGCCGTTTACCACTACCTTTCCTGCATCGCAGGCTTCATTGGCTATAGTTCTTCTTTTGATTATTCTGGATACCTTCAGATATTTGTCAAGTCTCATATTATACCTCTTTCAAGAATAAGAGCCGGCATTAAGCCGGCTCTGTCAAATCAGCAACTTATTTGGAGACAGCGTCCTTGAACTGCTTGCCTGCCTTGAAAACGGGAAGCTTGGAAGCAGGAATAACAATGTTTTCCTTGGTTCTGGGGTTTCTGCCGGTTCTTTCCTTGCGATCGCGTACTTCAAAAGTACCGAAGTTTACGAGCTGTACCTTGTCGCCAGCTGCAACTGCATCCATGATAGCCTCAATGGTAGCGGTAACTGCCTTGTCTGCGTCCTTCTTAGAAATGCCGGCTTTTTCTGCAACAGCTGCAATAAGTTCTGTCTTGTTCATTAATTTTACCTCCAGTAATTTTATAATCCAACAGATCTCTACGGTCTGTTTGAATCCTATTGTTTTGCTCTGTTCCACAGAGCGTCCAACTCTTCCGGTGATGCATCCGGCAGATTCAGACCTTCTTCAATTGCCATCTGCTCACACTTTGCAAAACGAGCAATGAACTTATCCACCGCTCCTGCAAGCGCAGCTTCGGGCTCTGTTCCGGTAAATCTCGATACATTGACCACTGCAAAAAGAAGATCACCCATCTCTTCGGAAATTCTATCCTGATCTCCCGCTGCAACAGCCTCTCGCAATTCGTCAAGTTCCTCAGTCACCTTATCAAGGGGTCCGTCAACAGCCTTCCAGTCATAGCCTGCCTTGGCTGCTCTCTTCTGTACCTTTTTGGCTCTCATCAGCGCCGGAAAAGCTCTCGGTACACTGTCAAGGGTCTCAGTATAGGTGGTCTGATTCTTTGTCTCTCTCTTGATTGCATCCCAATTTGTAAGAACCTGCTCAGAGGTTTCGGCAACAACATCGCCAAACACATGAGGATGACGGACTACAAGTTTTTTACATACACCGTCCGCTACATCATCAAAGTCGAAATCTCCATCCTCTTTTGATATCTGTGAATGGAATACGACCTGCAGCAACAAATCGCCAAGCTCTTCGCAAAGATTCTCCTTATCACCGGAATCAATTGCATCAACGGTCTCGTAGGCTTCCTCCAGAAGATCATTACGGATTGAGGTGTGATTCTGTTCCCTGTCCCAGGGGCATCCGTTCTCTGAACGGAGAATCTCCATAATCACTCTGAGATCATCGACCGTGTATTTTTCTTTAAATGAAAAACCCATAATATGCCTCAATTCAGTCCATAAAATAACTCATTTGGAAACCCAAAGTCTCAACCTCTGTAATTTTAACCTATCCAGTTGCGTTTTTCAAGTATTTTCGCGATTTTTTCGCCCTTCGGAAGCATTAAAACATCATTTTTTGTGAGAACTTTGAGCAAAATGATGCTTACAGCGTAAATCACCACTGCTACTACGATTGCAAGGACAGTTGCAAGCCTTCCGCTTGCGAACATGGAAAACAGCTCATAAGCTCCTCTTGCGCCTGCTGCACAGATAATTCCCGCCAACAAAGGTTTCACAAATGTACCCATGAAATCGAACTTCATGGTAGTCCTTCTGCAGAGAATATAGATGCTTGCTGCAACTATAAACATATAGCAGCAGAGCGAGCCCACAGGAGCTCCCTTGATATTTATATCCTGAATTCCAACAAGAATGTAGTTGAGGAGAACTTTTATCGTACAGCCTATGAGCATCAGCTTTACAGGCACAGTCTGCTTGCCGACAGCCTGAAGCATGCTGTTGAGGGGGGTGACAAGGGTTCCGAAAAGAACCATGATGCCAAGGGTCATAAGCATGGGCTCTGCGATTACTGCAGCAGCCTTTCCGGGGTAAAGCAGCTCAAGAATAGGTCCTGCAAGGGCAACTATTCCGAGACCCGAAGGAACACCGATAAGTATAACTATACGCACAACGGAATTTATACCGTTCTTTACGCTTTCGATATTCTTTGTCGCCCACGCGCCGGCAATTGCAGGAAGGGCGCTTATTCCCAGTGCCTGAGTTATATAAGGAACAAGATTATAAAGATTCAGTGCGTAGCCATAGCTTCCCCAAAGAGCGTTGGGAAGATCTTCAAGCATATTTGAATAGTCAAAGAGAGCCTTCTCCGCCCCTGTAACCGAATCTCTGAATGTTCCGCAGAGTGCCTTGTACTGCTCATTCAGGGAAACAAGATCCAGAGATGCCAGTCTGTTATTGATTGTAAGCGAGTCAATAAGCTGAGTAATATTCAGCACGAGAGTACCGAGGGCTATGGGAAGTCCTATTCTCACAAAAGCCTTCAGGATATCCCCGGAGCTTTCTGCCTTGGGAGATATTCTGATTTCCCTGTCTGTAACAACATCAGGCTTGATCTTATGTCTGATGACAAAGTAAATGCAGGATGCCATCGAACCGAGTGTGATACCGAGGACTGCGCCTGCTGCAGCAAACATGTAGCATACAAGCTTTGCCTCTTCTTCTCCGGATACAGTCTGACCGAGAACAGTAACAACCGCAGAACCCATATCGGTACCGCTCATGAATGCTGCTCCGTAGAGTTCCTTCGCCTCGTTTATCTGTGCATTGCCGACTGCCATGATGGCAAGCGCAAATCCAAGACCCAGAAACAGCTTTCCAAAGGCTTCAATGACCTGGGATATTGCAGTGGGATACATATTTCTTGTACCCTCATAATAACCTCTGTAGGATCCCTGAATACAGCAGAAAAGAACCGAGGGACACATTGCAATGATTGCATATATGGATTTGGGGTTTACAAACTTGATGTATATGAAAGAAGCCAACAGCATTACGACCGTTCCCACGACACCTGTGACAAGGAACATTCTGCGTGCAACCTGATGGATCTTCTTTACATTCCTGTACTGTCTTAGAGCAATGTTTTCTGCAATCTGTCTTGACAGTGCGGATGCAAAACCTGATGCTGCAAGGGTGTAAATAGGCACATAAAGAGAATAGGCGTTATTGAAGTAGCCCATTCCGTCCTCGCCGATAATATTGGCAAGGGGTATTTTGAATATTGCACCGATAATCTTAACGATTATGGTAGCAACAGTCAGAATAATCGCGCCTTTTACCAGCGACTGTCCTCTGTTGTCCTCACCGCTCGCACGGCGCTGCTGCGCTATAGCTGCTGCAACCGCACGGCGCTGCTTGTTTTTCTTGTTTTTTTCAGACACTTACCATGCACTCCCTGTTATCAACTTGATAAACAATATATATTTATCACCGACCGGTATTTATTCCGATACGCATAAGCAAGGGGACTTTTCCAAGCCCCCTTGTGCCTTTTCATTCAGACTTTATTCTTTTCTTGTCATCCATGCGCTTTCCGCATCTGTTGCAGTAAATTGCATCCTTTGAATTAACCGAACTGCAGCTGCTGCATCTGCGGCATTTCATGGTTGTTGCTATCTTTTCATTCACCTCATCAAGGCGTCTGTATGCAGCATCAATGTTTGCAACGCACTCACCGATCATGTCATCGGCATTTGCTCCGCTCATGCGGGCATCGTAAATCATGCGTCCGAGTGCCTCATACTTTTTGTTTATCTCATTGCTGAGCTCCGCTGCAGTAAATCTGAGCTTTGAAAGCTCAATAATATCCTTTGAGGTCTTTGATACTGCATCAGCAGCATTTTTTGTTCCTATTACAACATAATCAATAATATCCACAGTTGGTATCTCCCTTCCTCTTTTGTTGATTATAGCACCGAAAACCGCTCAAAATCAACATTTTTGATAATCTTGCGAAAAAACGCCAAAATATTTACCGTTTCTTAAAAAATACTGCCTCCCAGGAACTCTCTGAGCAGCGAATTATCCGGTACAAGTGAAGCATCAATACGCTTGAATTTTTTCAGCTTTCTGATAAGCTTCTGAGCCAGCTCGTAATTTACGCTGTCCTCAGGTATTTCTTCCAGCAGAGGGATTGCCATGGGCGCAAGAACACAGGGCTCATAAATATGAACGGAATTTATCGTAACATCCGCAAAACCCTTGAAGGGTCTCAGATATTTTACTTCTCCGCGTCTTACCGACGGCCACATATTCATGGTGGCATCGGCGCCCGTAGTCCTGAACTGATTGTCACGCACCATTCTTCTGATAAGTCGCATATCATAAGGACCTATTACATTTCTGCCGTTTGTTCTGCTGGCTCTGATTCCCTGCTTTACACTGCAGTAGACCTTGAGAAGCTTTTCGTCAGGCAGTTCATCACAGATAACCGGATTAAGTGCGTGAAGCCCTTCAACCACTATTACATTCTCTCCCGTAAGATTAAGCTCCAGTCCCTTCTCCTCGCGCTTTTTTGTTCTGAAATTAAACTGAGGAATAACAACAGGTCTGTTTTCGACAATATCCGTCAGACACTTGCGCATGAGAGGAATATCAAGTGCCTCAACAGATTCGTAATCAGGCTCACCGTACTCATCATGAGGCGCCTGACCTTCTCCGAGATAAAAATCATCCAGTGAGATTCTGACTGCGTTGACTCCGCGTTTCTGTATGCTCTTGCAGAGCATTGCTGCAGTGGTGGTTTTACCAGAGCTTGAGGGTCCTGCCAGCATCAGCAGCTTATTTCCTTTTTCGCCGTTGATTATGAATTCTGCGATGAAATCAATTGTCTGTGCATACAGTCTTTCCATCTGAGCTATCATTTCCTCAGGCTCACTGACTGCTGCTTTATTGATGTCAGCCATGGTTTCCGTAAAATCAATATAATAATCAACGTAATTTTTCATAGAAATCCACTATCCCTTTCTTCCGTTCTACCAGCATATCGAATCTGGAAATATACTCGTACGGAAATTTATAGTTGAAAACTCTCTCAATATAGGTCGAGCGCGGCTTGCAAAGCTTGGTCACTGCACCTGCACCCACTCCGAGAATAGTATGTGATTCATCCATGATAAATATATTGTAAAGTCCCTCATTGCCTTTCTTGGACCATCCGACATTCTCAAGATTGCCGAGCATTCTGGTCTGTCTGTAAAGGTAATAAGGCTTATAGCCTGCTTCGGTAAGCTTTATATCTGCACCCCTCAGCATGTCGGCACACTCATAATTGTTCGCGCTGTAATTAGCCTGACCTTCAATTACTATATTGGAGGCTCTCTTCATGGAAAGAGTATGAACAGTTATTCCTTCAGGATCAAGGGCTATTACATCATCAACTGTTTTGTAAAAGCCTTCAACGCTGTCACCGTAGAGACCTGCAATGAGATCCATGTTGATATCGTCAAAGCCTGCAGCCCTCGCAAGCGCAAAAGCCTCCACAGTCTGGGCAACAGTATGTCTTCTGCCGATATTCCTGAGAATATCATCATTCATAGTCTGGGGATTTATGCTTATTCTTCCGACACCTGCATTCTTTATTACACAAAGCTTTTCTTCGGTAATAGTATCGGGTCTGCCTGCTTCAACTGTGAACTCACGCAAAGCACCGAGGTCAAAGCTCTCATTTACCGCAGACAGCACGCGGTTCATCTGATCCGCATTGAGGGTGGTGGGCGTTCCTCCCCCCATATACACAGTATCAAGCTTCAGCCCGAGATCACGGGCAATCTTAGCTGTAATGCCAATTTCCTTTACAAGCAAATTCACATAATCCGGCAGCAGATGCTTTGCCTGTGCAACAGTCTGGGATACAAAAGAGCAGTATGCACACCTGGTCGGACAGAAGGGTATCGAAATATACAGACTGAAGCTGTCATCACTGCAGGTTTCAAGCAGCGGTGTTTCTGTCTGATAAGTACGCTTTGCAAGCGTCAGCTTTTCTTCGCTTACCGCATAGTCACGGCGAAGCTTTTCAAGAGCTCCGTCAAGCCCTCCATCTGCGCAGAATGAGCGCAGGAGTTTGATGGGGCGAACACCTGTAAGCATTCCCCATGGCGGTCTGAAGCCTGTTTTTTCAGTCAGAAGACCGTACAACACCTGTGCATATCTCAGCTCCTGACTTATACTTTCGTCTCCCACAGGCTCCTCTGCGCTCAGAAGCTCACCGTCAACACAGAGTTCAGCAATTATCCTGCCTTCTTTAACAGCAAGCCTGACATACTCATCCTCTGTTTTTTCCGATGCTGATACTATATTCTTTTCAGGATAAAACAGTCTGCACAGCTGTTCGATTTCATAGCTGCTTTTCAGACCTTCTGAATAAATAACCATATTACCTCATTCTCATGAGAGAATTGCTCATTCTTTCATGACCGATTGTTGTGGGAATATCATGTCCGGGGTATACATTGCATTCATCGGGCAGCGCTGCAAGCCTTCTGAAAGACATCATGAGCTCATGATCATCGCCGCCGTAAAGGTCGGTGCGTCCGTTACCCTGGCAGAACATTGTATCGCCGGATATCAGAATATCATTGCACAGGAAGCATACACTTCCCTTTGTATGTCCCGGTGTTACGATAACCGTTAATCTGAGATTTCCAAGCTCAATCTCGTCTCCGTCGCAAAGGAGGATATCAGGTTCAGAGCTGCAAATCACCGCTGCACCGATAAGTCTCGATGCATTCTGCATCGGATTTTTGAGCATGGGAGCATCGATTTCAGAAATTGCAATCTTTGCGCCTGTCTTTTCTTTTGCTTCATCAAGTCCGTAAATGTGGTCAAAATGACCGTGGGTAAGCAGGATATATTTTATATTCTCCATACCTGTCTCTTCGCAGGCTTTTTCAAGTTCAGAAGTCCACTCACCGGGGTCCACCAACGCAGAAACTCCTGTTTCGGGATCTGTAAGAATATATGTGTTTGTAAAAAACATATTCGTTGATACGGTTTTAATTATCATAATTTGCCTCCCGTTACAGCTCATCAGTGTCCAGAATGATGGTTACAGGTCCGCTGTTGCAGAGAGATATCTTCATATCTCCTCCGAAAACACCGGTTTCAACCTCCACGCCGTATTTTTCCCGCAGAAGGGAAACGGTGTATTCGTACAGCGGCTCTGCCTTTTCAGGTCTTGCAGCTGCCACAAAATACGGTCTGTTACCCTTTTTGCAGTCGGCAAAAAGGGTAAACTGGGAAATGCAGAGAATCTTTCCTCCTGTATCGGAAAGAGACAGATTCATCTTATCGTTTTCATCTCTGAAAACACGCATATTTGCGATTTTTTTCGCAATAAGCTCTGCCTGTGGCTTCTCATCATCCTCCCTGACTCCAAGGAGAACCATGAATCCGTTTTCTATTTTACCTGTGATAACACCCTCACATTCGCAGGATGCATAATCAACACGCTGAATTACCGCTCTCATTTTTCCTCCGAAATTATCGACTTATTGAAATTATGCCCTTGACATTGGCAAGCTTTTTGCATATCTGCTCAAGATGCTCCTTACCCGTTACAATGACAGTGACGGTTATTACCGCTTCTCCGTTCTTTGTCTGTCTTGAATTGAGCATGTTGATGGGAACATGCATATTTGACAGCAGCACCGTGACATCCGCCAGCAGTCCCTTTCGGTCATGGCACTCGATATGAAGGGTCGACTTGAATTCCTTTACGGTTATCTTGTCTGACCACATTGCCTTTACCCAGCGCTCCGGTTCTTCACTCTTCTCAGGTTCAGCCGGGACATTTGCGCAGGTTCTCTTGTGGATGGAAACTCCGTACCCTCTTGTGATAAATCCTATTATCTCGTCACCGGGCATGGGGCCGCAGCACTTTGACATTTTTATCAGGCAGTTGTCAACGCCCTCGATGTATACTCCGTCTGCAGCACCGCGCTTTGCAGGCTGCTTTGTTACCATATCATCGACAGAAACGCTTTCAGAGTTTTTTATAAGCTTCTGATAGTCATCGCGGATTCGCTGCATAAGCTTTGAGAGAACGATTCCGCCATAGCCAACTGCAGCAAAGAAATCGTCAACCGTCTCAAGTCTTGCACGAACTGCAATATCCTGCAGGAATGTCTGCATCTTATCATCGGGAAGGCGGATTCCGTTGCGCTTGAATTCGCGCTCGACAATCTCTCTTCCCTCTTCGATATTCTCTTCTCTGCGCTCATTTTTGAACCAGGTGCGTATTTTTGAGCGTGCTTCACCTGTGCGCACAATATTAAGCCAGTCGCGGTTGGGACCGTGATTGGGATCCTTCGATGTGATTACCTCGACCATATCTCCGTCATGAATAACAGAGTTTATAGGCACGATTCGTCCGTTGATCTTCGCGCCTATCATTCTGTGACCGACGGCGCTGTGGATAGCATATGCAAAATCAATGCATGTAGCACCTCTTGGAAGCGCCTTTGTATCTCCCTTGGGGGTAAGCACATAAACCTCATCTGTCTGAGGAATTACGATAGGTTCACTGCTGTCCTCAAGCTGGTTTTCTATCTGACGGCGGATCCAGCCGACGTATTCGTCCAGAGAATCTGCCCCCTTGAGTCCCTGCTTGTATTTCCAGTGAGCTGCAATACCGAACTCAGCCTTGTAGTTCATCTGCTGAGTTCTTATCTGAACCTCAAAAGGAATGGTTCTTCCGTTATCGGTAAACTGCTTTCCGAGCACAGTTGTATGCAGTGACTGATATCCGTTGGGCTTTGGCATGGTAATATAATCCTTGAAGCGGTTTCTTACCATGATAAACACATTGTGGATTATACCCAGCGCAACATAGCACTCTTCAACAGTGTCAACGATTACTCGCACCGCATAGATATCAAAGATCTCAGAAAAATCCTTACCCTGGATATACATCTTGCGGTAAATGCCGTTTACAGACTTGATTCGTCCGTAAACCACAACATTGGGAATTGACTGCTTTATTTTCTCCTCAAGAATATGCTCAAGGTTTGCAAGAAACTGATCCCTGTCGGTAAGCTGTCTTGAAAGCAGCTCTGAAATAGCCTGATATCCGACACTGTCAAGGTATCTCAGGGATGTATCCTCAAGCTCCTCCTTGACCTTGCGCATACCCATCCTGTGTGCAAGGGGCGCAAAAACCTCCATTGTTTCCCTTGCAATATCGCGCTGCTTCTGAGGAGGCAGTGCTCCGAGAGTGCGGATGTTGTTGAGTCTGTCTGCGAGCTTGATGATTATTACTCTGATGTCCTCATTCATTGCAAAGAGCATCTTTCGGAGATTCTCTGCCTGAGTTTCCTCTCTGGAAAGACCTTCTCTTGAGCTGTGAGTGATCTTTTCGAGCTTTGTAACACCGTCGATAAGCACAGAGATTCGCTTGCCAAACCGCTCGATGACTTCCTCAAGCTTTACAGGGGTATCCTCGATAACATCGTGAAGAAGGGCAGCAACGATACACTCAGTATCCATTCCAAGCTCAACAAGGATGTAAGCTACGGAGATAGGATGAACAATATAAGGCTGACCTGATTTTCTTACCTGTCCGGCATGAGCCTCATTGGCAAAAAGATATGCCTGCTCAATGAGCCTGGTATCATACTCTTTTCCGCTGTTTGCAATAAGATTAACAAGGTCGTCATACGAATGGTACATTGAATTATGCTCTCCAGTCATTGGCAGACACTCCTTTCGGTTTCTGAATTATATATTACATATTATGTAAACGTCTCATTGTATCACAATTCTCAAGATCAACCTTTCCCGAGACCTGGCAAAGAGTAATTCTTGACTTGTTGCCGCTTCCTGCAACTGTCACAAGACCCGATTCATTCAGCACATCAATGGCGCACATCATTCTGGCGTAGTTATTCATGCCTTTTTGAGAAAG
Source organism: Acutalibacteraceae bacterium (assembly GCA_045604945.1). Taxonomy (GTDB): domain Bacteria; phylum Bacillota; class Clostridia; order Oscillospirales; family Acutalibacteraceae; genus JAISGQ01. The sequence goes on along the minus strand of JAZUPA010000105.1, from coordinate 15,566 downwards.
AACAGAATACAGCTTTTCAAAATCTCCGCCAAAGCCGCCGTTTTCCCTGAGATGTCTGTAAAGAATCTCCATATCGTTCCTTTCGGGAATGAGCCGCTCGAGCTGCTCCTGCGGCAATGCCGCTCTGCGTCTGAATGCTTCATGGGTACGCTCATCGATTATGGTCTGTCTTCTGTCCACTCCCGACGGCTTGATTGCCACGCCAACGGCACCGAGGCTCTGCCTGCCTCTGTATTCGTTCACGGAAAGCCTTAATGCAATATCTACCTTATCCCCTTTTCTGTAAGGGAAAAATGCATCCTGAACGGAGAAGAACAGCACCTCAACATTACCTGATTCATTGCCCACCAGCAACTTCTGGTGCGCTCCGTTTTTAAGAGAAGTAATGTCCTTTATTATGCATCCCATTACGGCAATAACAGGTACCGGGTTTCCCTCTCCGAAAGGCTCAAGAAGTCTTGATGCTTCTACAAGACCAAGATTGAGATGCTTTGCCTGAAGCTCGCAGTCGATGCGAAGCTTCGGCATGGGCATAATCTCAAATCTGTCAGCGTATTCGTTGATTGCCCTCCTGAATGCAGGAATGTTTTCTGTTTTTATGGTCATACCTGCAGCAAGCTCATGTCCGCCGTAAAGCTCCAGCAGATCGGAACAGTGCTTCAGTGCTTCATAAAGTGAAAACCCGGGCAGACTGCGTCCCGATGCATGAGCAATATCGCCGTCCTTGCTTATGATAAGGCAGGGCTTTCCGTATCCCTCACACATACGCGATGCGTATATTCCAATTATTCCCGGATTCCATCCCTCGCCGTCAATAACAAGAACCTTGTCGGAAAGAAGATTCGGGTTTTCACTGAGCATCTTTGCAGTATCTGCAGCCATCTGAACCTCACAGCTCTGACGGCGGTTATTCTCTTCACACAGCAGCTGAGCATATTCAGCGGCATCCTCAGGGGCCTCACTGAGCATCAGATGCAGTGCTCTGTCCGCAAGACCCATTCTTCCTGCTGCATTGATCCTCGGTGCAAGGGTATATGCTATATCTGTTGCTCCAAGAACCTTTTTGTCAATTCCTGCTGCATTTATCAGCGCCTCGATGCCAAGACGGTCTTTTCTGTTGACTGCCTCAAGACCAAGACGGACAATAAGTCTGTTTTCATCAATCAGCGGCATTACATCTGCCACTGTGCCGAGAGCCGCCAGATCAGCGTAGTTTTCTGCTACTACCGTCCAGTCACCAATAAGAGCACAGAGCAGCTTGAACACAACTCCTGCGCCGCAGTAATGTTTGAAACTGCTGCTGTCATCGCGTCTGTGGGGATTTACAACCGCAACAGCTTCCGGCAGTTCATCGCCCGGCTGGTGGTGGTCTGTTATAACCATATCTATTCCAAGGGAGGCAGCATATTCCGCTTCTTCCACGGAATTTACTCCGTTATCAACGGTGATTATCAGCTTTGCTCCCTGCTCTGCAATAAAATCAATGGAGCTCTTTCGGATTCCGTATCCATCCCTGACTCTGTCGGGGATTATGGCAATGGCATTGCCGCCGTTTGATTCTATATACGAAAAAAGCATTGCCGTTGAAGTGATTCCGTCAACGTCGTAATCGCCGAATACTGCTATTCTTTCGAAGGAATCAATGGCTGCTTCTATCCTCTCCACAGCCTTGTCCATATCCTTTATCTCATAAGGGTCACGAAAGGCGGGCTCATTCATGCCCAGCATCATTTCAATCTGCTCATCCTCTGTAAAACCTCTTGTGGTCAGCAGATGTGCAGCAAACCCCGGAATTTCAAATTTTTCTGATATTTCACGGGATTTTTCCTTATTCGCCGTGACACTTTCCCATATCATGTGAGCCATACGTTTCTCACCCTTTCTTATTCTGTATATTATATCATATTTCTCATTATATGCAAGATAAAAACTCCTATCCATCGCCTAAATATACGCGCTTCCAACCATGATTTTTTGTCACGCAGAACAGTCTTCCGGAAAACAAAAATAAGCTTGATTTCAAATATTTGTTGACATGGGGTGCTCAGTCATGTATAATTCGATTTGTTCACAAGGTGAACGTTCACTTTGTAAACCAACTAAAATATCGAAAGCAGGTGATTTTTTTGGAATTTTCCCGTGAAGATATGCTGCTCAATGCATGGGTAAAGCTTTCGGGCATACTCAAAAACAGCAGAATAACAAAAGGGCTCGCCTATAACGAAGCAATTGTTATGCTGCTGCTTTACAAGCGCTACTGTCAGGACGGTATCGGAATGATCTCCATCCAGGATATCATCCGCGAAACACAGATGCTCAAGTCACTTGTAAACAGGACTGTCAATGCTCTTGAATCAAAAGGCCTGCTTGAACGCTGCCGCGGCGAAAAGGACAGGCGGACCTTATCTGTAAAATGTGTTGAAGATAAACTGGATGTTTTTCTTGAGGTTCATAATTCTTCCCTTGAGGTTGCCAATAATATACTCAGAATAATAGGCGAAGAGGATGCCGACAATTTCATACGCATTGTGGAAAAAATCGAATCATCCGGCTATAAACTATAAATTCGAAAGGCAGATTTTTTATGATAAAGTTACTCGTTGATTCTGCATCGGACTGCAGAAAAGAAGATGATTTTATTAATGTATATGTTCCGGTTGCCATAAACTTTGACGGCAGTGAGTTTCTTGACGGCATAGACATCGATGCAGAGAATTTTTATCAGAAGCTCCTCAGCACCAAATCTTTCCCACATACCTCACAGCCCTCTGCACAGACCTTCGCAGATATATTTGAAGAAATAAAAAACAGTGGAGATGAGCTTATCTGTCTTCTGATTTCTTCAGAGCTCAGCGGAACATTTCAAAGTGCGACCATTGCAAAGTCCATGGTTGATTACGATAAAATCCATCTTGTAGACACCAGGGGTGCAACCCACATGATAAGCCTTCTGGCAAAGTATGCAAGAAAGCTTATAAACGAGGGACTTCCTGCATCTGAAATCATTGAAAAATGCGAGAATCTGAAAAGCAGAATCAAGGTAGTTGCGGGTGTTGATACTCTTGAGTATCTCAGAAGAGGCGGCAGACTCAGCAACGCATCTGCAATAGTCGGTACTCTTGCAAACATCAAGCCTATTGTCACTGTTACCGATAACGGAAAGGTAGAGTCCATAGGCAAATGTCTCGGTCGTCCCAAGGCAATGCAGTTTATCGTTGACAGGCTCAAATCCCACAGAATTGACAGCAGCTTCCCGATTTATTCCCTTTACACATACGGCGAGGAAAACTGCGCCGTACTGGAAGAGAAAATCGCTGCGGAAGGATATTCGATTGACCAAAGACTGCAGATAGGCTCCACCATAGGCACTCATGTAGGTCCCGGTGTATACGGCGTTCTCTATGTGGCTGAATAAGACTTATATATGCAAAAAACTCACTGCCGAAGCAGTGAGTTTTTTCTGTTCAGTTTCCCTGATATATCATATCTATTCCCTGCTGAATAGTGTCGCCGTCGATTGCGCCCGGAGCATACGCTGCTACACTACCCTGTGCATCGATAAAAAAGGTAACGGGAATCGAATATACACTGTATGCCATTGCAGCTTCCATCATTGTATCGAAGTAAATCGGGAATGAATAGCCACGGGATTCTATGAATTCGGATGCAGATTTTACTGTATCTCCTGAGCCGTCGGTCAGGTTGATCATCATAAAGTTTATTTCATCGCCGTACTCTTTGTACTTCTCCTCAAAATCCGGCATTTCGCCTTTACACGGACCGCACCAGCTTGCCCAGAAATTGACAATTACCGGCTTGCCGCGCATATCTGAAAGCTTAACCGAATTTCCTTCAGTATCTATGACGGTAAAATCCGGTGCAAGGTCTGAATTACCGTCTTCGCCGCCATTTTCAGTTTCATCGCTTTCATTTTCAGGCTTCGTGACTGCAAGGTTATCATATGATGTTTTATCTCCGATGCCGTTATACAGCGCCAGCGCTCCCACAAGCACCACCACAAGTGCAACAGCAATTGCTATCAGCTTTCTGTTATCCTTCATATAAAACCTCCTAGCTGAAAAGCATCATGATTTTGCCCATTGTTCCTGTTGCCATCAGTATGCCGATAACAACAAGCAGGCAGCCGCTTACAATATTGATTATTCTGTAATGCTTCTTTATGAAATCAAAGGCACCCTTGAGTTCATTTATCAGAACTGCGCTGAGAACAAATGGAATTCCAAGTCCGATTGAGTAAATCAGAAGCAGAATCATGCCCTCAATAATCTTACCCTCCTGGGACGCCATCATGAGCACTGAGCCGAGTATGGCACCGACACAGGGTGTCCAGCCAATGGAGAAAATCATGCCGAAAAGAAGAGAAGAAAAGAATCCAAGCTCCCTGTTTTTCAGCATGGCGCCATTTCCCTTGAATATCTCAAGCTTGAAAACGCCCATGTAATTAAGACCGAAGAAGATAACTACTATTCCCGAAATAATATTTACCGCTGTCTGATATCGGCTGAAAAACCCGCCCACAGTACCTGCCAGAGCACCCATAGCGACAAATATCACAGTAAAACCGACCACAAATCCGAGAGCATTTTTAAGCGTTCTCTTTGTGTTTCTCTCTCCGCCGCCTGCAAAATAGGTCACATATATCGGAAGCATTGGTAGCAGGCAGGGCGATATAAAGGTAATTATTCCTTCAAGAAAAGATGCGATATACTGCATATTAATCTCCAATCGTAATCATTATTGCTTCAGTCACTACGGGTTTTATAAATCAGCTTTACCTGTATTTTTTCTTCACACCGTAAGTGTCTGTATAATAGTCGATTCTGTCGGAATTTGCAAAAATCGGCTCGTAGATATTTTCCTCGGGATTTATGCCCGCAAGGCGGCATACCTCAGCATGGGCTCTTTTGGCAAGCTCCTCAACTGCCGCTACCTTTCCCAGCTCCATATTGGGATAAATAGGCTCGCCGATTTTCAGTGTCAGAAGCGGCCTTTTCCAGAAAAGCTTCTGCAGTCCCTTAGGCTTTCTGTAGGAATATGCAAGGGGAAGAACTGGCTTGTTATTTCTCACTGCAAAGGTAAATGAGCCTTTTTTGAAAGGTCTTATAGGCATATAGTATTCCCACATACTGCCCTCTGCAGACACATGAACCCATTGCTTATCATCAGTCAAAAGGCTGTCAATGGCATGGGCAAAGGCTGCAGTGCCTCTTCTGCTTTCTGTGGGCAGGGGAATTCCGCGGTTATATCTTATGAGAATCCTGTTTTCTCCGCGCATATTCTTATCCCACACAGGAATCCACGGTCTGTAAGGACGCACTGCATACATTATTCCGATAAAATCCCAGATAAATACATGGTTCACAACCGATACAATGCCGTTTTTTATTACGTCCTTATGCTTTTTGAGGTTTTCTCTTCCCTCAACTTTCAGAAGGCATCTGAGTCTCATTACAGGGAATGCAAGTCCCACACAGAGAATTCTCATCCACCATTCCTTGAATCTGTAGGAAAAGGATTTATCTACATAAGGATAGTTCTCGTCAAAGACAGTATCCACCTTGTGCTTTACAGGCAGATAGTGCTGATCGGTTTTTTCAGGAAACAGATATTCCGTAGGCTGAGGATCGTAAGGCATTTTTCTCATCCTTTCACTTTTTCCATTATTCTATCATGCAGTTATCTCAATAACAAACAGTTTATTCAGTATACATGCTGTACAGTTCGCTGTAAATACCGCCCTTTGATACAAGCTCACTGTGTGTACCCTGTTCCTCAATTCCGTTTTCGGTGAGAACGAGTATCTCTGTTGCATTTTTAATAGTGGTCAGGCGGTGTGCAACAGTAAAGGTTGTTCGTCCTACTGCAAGCTCTTCAAGGGATTTCTGTACAAGCTTTTCGCTTTCGTTGTCAAGTGCGGAAGTCGCTTCATCGAGGATAAGTATCGGAGGGTCTTTGAGGAATACTCTCGCAATGGATATTCTCTGCTTCTGACCGCCTGAAAGCTTTACGCCCCTCTCGCCTACATATGTATCATATCCGTCGGGGAGCTTCATTATGAATTCATGAGCTCCTGCCTTTTTTGCAGCTTCAATTATCTCTTCTCTGTCAGCTCCCGGTTTTCCGTACTCGATATTTTCAAGCACGCTGCCGCTGAACAGATATACATCCTGCTGAACAACGCCTATGTTGTTGCGCAGGGATTCAAGGGTTACATTGCGTATATCCTGTCCGTCAATTGTGATAGCGCCCCCTGATACCTCGTAGAAACGAGGTATCAGGCTGCACAGGGTGGTTTTTCCGCCGCCGGAGGGGCCTACAAGTGCAATATTTTCGCCCTTTGAAGCCCTGAGGTTTATATTGGTCAGTACATAGTCATTCTTGTCTGAATATCTGAATTCCACATTTTTGAATTCTATCTCACCCTTTACATCCGTAAGGGGCTTTGCATCCGGTTCATCTTTGATGGTTATGGGGGTATCAAGAATTTCGGTGAATCTTTCAATACCGGTCATTCCGCGCTGGAACTGCTCGGTAAACTCAACTATTCTGCGTATGGAAGTAAGGAGTGTATTGACATAAAGCAGGTACATAATAAGCTCAGCTGCATCAATCTTTCCCGCCTTTACATACAGCGCACCGACAACTACAACAAGTATGTACATAAGTCCGTCAAAGAAACGAGTGCAGGAATGGAATCCCGCCATGTAGTAATACGCCTTGCTCTTGACCTTGAGGAATGCTTCGTTGCCTTTTCTGAACTTCTTTTCTTCAATATTTTCATTTGCAAAGGAGCGGACAACGCGCACGCCAAGAAGGCTGTCCTCTACCTGGGCATTGAGCTCTCCTATCTTCACCCTTGACTCTGCGTGGGCAGCTCGCATTCTCTTATTGAAGAAACGGGTCGCAAAGATAATAAGCGGAATTACCGCAAAGATAATGCAGGTCAGCGGAACGTTTACAAAGCAAAGGATGATAAATGCACCGATAATCTTTATTCCTGCAATAAAGAATTCTTCGGGGCAGTGATGTGCAAATTCGGTAATATCAAACAGGTCGTTTGTTATTCTGCTCATCAGCTGACCTACCTTTGTCTCATCATAATACGAGAAGGACAGCTTCTGAAGATGAGCAAACAGATCGCGGCGCATATCTGTCTCCATCTTTGTGCCTGTGATATGTCCGACACTGGACATGAAGAAGTTAGCAGCGGTGTCGACAAGACGCATTGCAAGATAAACTCCTCCAATTGTCAGTATCGAGCGTACTGCCATTGCCTGAGGATCTTCCATTCCGTCCTTTGTTATCTGCTGAACAATTGTCGGCAGGTAAAGATCGCAGCCTGTTGTGAGCAGCGCGCAGAACAGATCCAGTATCATCAGCCACAGGTACGGCTTGTAGTACGGCAGAAAGCGCCTTATCAGCGCACTGTTGGGACTGTTTCTTTTGTACATTTCATTAACCTTGTTCTTTTTCAAATTGATCCCTCTTTTATTATGGTTAAACACAGCAAAACGAAGCCATGATTTTCACACAGCTTCGTTTCAAGGTTATTTTACGGTCTGTCCCCTGTTCCGTACATCACAAAGGATGTCTTTGCTGTCTTTGTTTCGGTAAGGGGCATATCAATAGCTGCCTGACGGGACACCGCAGGCTCGCTCATTTTTACACTGACTGTTGCCACCGGTTCACATTCCCAGAGATTTTTCTCTTCACCGTCTATCATGACCTTCGATTTATATTCTCTTGTCATGCTGACGCTGCCGTGAGGCTCCAGAATCAGCACTGCGTCTGACGGAGAAATCTGTCCGGAAGGTATGAGTGCATAGCCATCTGCAGACACAGATATATCAAATCCGTTGCCTTCAGGTGATACGCAAAAATAATTTTCAGACTTATTCTCTATAACTGCAGTCACCGAAATGACCGATCCTGAAAAATACGCAGAGGAACTGGTTCTTACCTGTACGGCAAGAGTTTCATAATCCACCTGTGCAACTGCCTGATAATTATCGCTGTAATTAAGCTCATCTTTGGGCTTATCCCCACCGTCGCCTGCGCAGCCGCTGCAGCCCGCTGTCAGAAAAACCGTCAGCATGCACATCACCAGCGCCATTGCAATCAAGCACCGTTTCATTCAATCACCTCAGATGCAGATTTTAAATTTTGATTTTTTCAAGGAGAATGTTCATAAGGCAGCAGCCCTGCTCAACCACGATTCCGCTCGCCTTTGCAGTCTCTTCGCAGACGTGAGCGTATTCCTTCTCGCCCTTGTCTGCACTTCTGTCATACAGAATAAAAGGTACGGGGTCCATTTCATGGGTCATGGTAGCCAGAGGAGTGGGATGGTCGGGAAGAATAAGGAGACGGTAATTGTCGTACTTCTCAAGTTCTTCGCGAATAACAGACAGCACCTTTCGGTCAATAAGCTCGATGGATTTCACCTTGTTATCCATCTCACCTCTGTGTCCGCATTCATCGGGAGCTTCAAAGTGGAGATACGCAAAGTCAGCGCCATTTTCAAGCTCGTTCAAAGCAGCGCGAACCTTGCCGTCAAAATCGGTATCAACATATCCTGTTGCACCCTCGACCTCGCAGACCTTCATTCCTGCGCAGATACCTATGCCCTTTATAAGGTCAACTGCAGATACCACAGCGCCCTTTTTGCCGTACTTTTCTTCAAAAAGATCAAGAGAGGGAGCTGTTCCCTGTCCCCACAGCCATATTGAGTTGGCAGGACGTTTTCCCGCCTGTACTCTTGCGATGTTTACAGGATGATTCTTAAGAATCTCAACGCTCTTCTTCATCATCTCAAGCATTTCCGGCACTGCAGCAAAGCTCTTCAGATACTCGCCAACAACCCTGCCCGAAATATCATGAGGAGGTGTGAGATTTCCTATGTCTGCATTTCCTTCATGCCATACAAGGCAGTGTCTGTAGGAAAAGCCGGGATAGAAGTTGTACTTTTCATTGCCGAAGGCTTCATGTATTGCCTTAATAAGCTCTGCGGCTTCCTGTGTGGAAATATCGCCAGCACAGTAGTCAACCATTGTTTTATCTTCATAATTCTCCTCATCGGAGAGGGTTACGAGGTTACAGCGCAGAGCAACATCGGTGCTTTCAAGCTTTATTCCCATGCTGACTGCTTCCAGCGGAGAGCGGCCTGAATAATACTGTTTCGGGTCATAGCCCATAACAGAAAGATTGGCAACATCACTGCCCGGCTTCATCCCCTCGGGAACATTGGAAACCAGTCCGCAGATTCCGTTTGCAGCAAAATAGTCCATGTTGGGTTTATCGGCATACTCCATAGGGGTTTTTCCGCCCAGCGCCTCAACAGGATAATCCGACATTCCGTCACAGAGAACGACTACATATTTTTTATTATTTTCCATAGGAATCACCATATCCAATCAAAGGGGTATTTTTGTTAATTATAACATAACAATCAGCACATTTCCATACCCTGTGACATTTTTATTATTTTAATTGAACATAAAGTTTCTTTGTGTTAGAATCAGCCTGAGGTGGTTTATATGAGAATTTATGACATTTCCCGCGAGCTTCTGTCCGCACCGCTCTTTCCCGATGACAGCGGACCAAAAATCGAAACTCTCAGAGACATGAAAAACGGCGACATGTACAACCTTTCAAATCTTCATATGTGCGTACACAACGGCACACATGCTGATGCCCCTCTTCACTTTATCGAAGACGGTGATTCCATCGACAATGTGTCCCTCGATAAGTTTGTCGGGTACTGCACCGTTATAGAGTGCGATCATCCAATGACCGGTCAGGAGGCTGAAAACCTGCTGCCCCACATCAGAAAGCGCCTGCTTATCAAAGGCAACGGTGCCATAACCGAAAGTGCTGCTTTTGTCCTGGCTTCCGGCGGCATAAAGCTCCTTGGAGTTGAGTCACTTTCCGTTGGTGATGTAAACGCTCCGAGAGCTGTACATCTTGAGCTTCTGGGAGCGGAGGTAGCACTTCTTGAAAGTCTCAATCTCAGTAAAGTGCCTGTCGGAGAATACTATCTTGTCGCTGCACCGCTGAAGATAAAAGGCGCAGAAGGTGCGCCTTGCAGGGCAATACTTCTCAAGGGGATAATAGCATAAAAGCGCCATCCGCTGAGACTATTGCGCCTTATTCCGCCTTTTATATTGCGAAATAATCCGTTTTTCTGATAATGTTTTATTGTAAAATCACCGTTTTAGGGAGTGTATATCAATGAAATACAGAAATCCTGTAATAACCGGCATGGCTCCTGACCCCAGTATCTGTGTCGCCAACGGCAAGTATTATCTTGTCACAAGCTCTTTCCATTATTTCCCCGGTGTCCCCATCTATGAGAGTGATGATCTTCTCAACTGGAAGATGATTGGTCACTGCATCACACGAAAGAGCCAGCTTAATCTCGGAAATATCGGCGCATCAGGCGGTATCTATGCTGCAACTATCCGCTTTAACGAAGGCCGCTTTTATATGATCACCACCAATGCAACCACCGGTCAGAACTTCATTCTCTGGACAGATGATATTTACGGTGAGTGGTCAGATCCGATACATATTGATCATCAGGGAATCGACCCTTCCCTCTATTTCGAAAACGGACATGTTTATTTCTGCGGAAACGGAAACTACGGTCCTGATAATATTGCCGCTGTCCTCCAGTGCGAGATAAACATTGAAACAGGCGAGAAAATCGGTGAGGTAATACCTCTCTGGAGCGGCTCAGGCGGAAGATATCTTGAATCCCCCCATGTCTATAAGATAGGAAATTACTACTATCTTACTGTTGCCGAAGGCGGCACTGAATACGGTCACATGGTTACCTATGCACGCTCCGAAAACCTTTTCGGTCCCTATGAGGGTTACGCTGAAAACCCCGTTATCACCAACAGAAATCTCGGCTGCTGCATCTATCAGGGCATGGGTCACGGCGACCTTTTCGAAGACCTTAACGGCAACTGGTGGATGGTTCATCTGGGCTTCCGCCAGCTTGATATGTGGCTTCCTTTCCATCAGCTGGGCAGAGAGACCTTCCTTACCCCCATTGTATGGCGCGAGGACGGATGGTTTGAAGCAGCAAATGACGGCAAGGTACTCGGCGAAATGGAAAGCGATGCTCTGGACTGTGAGCAGAAACTCATTACAAGCGAAAAGCTCCCCTGCCCTTCCATGTGCTATATACGAAACCCCGAATACAGCAACTATGATATCAGTGAAGAGAAAATCTCACTCATGGGATGCAGATATACTCTCAGCGATGTGGCTTCCCCCACCTATGTCGGTACTGCACAGAAGGAATTCGATGCTGATATCACCTGCGAGCTTCTCCTCGGAGACGGTGAGGCAGGTCTTACAGTAATAATGGATGATGCTCACCACTTCGAGGTGTTTGTCGACGACAGAGGCAACGCAAAGGTGCGCATGGTAATCGGTACTGTCAGACATATCTGTGAGAACACTCTGCCTGTCGATATTTCAAGACCTGTAAAGCTCAAAATAGTATCCACCGCAAGAAGCTATACTCTCTTTGCTGCACAGGACGGAGAATACACTGAGCTTGCATCCCAGCGCTCAAGATATCTCTCCACCGAAGTTGCCTGCGGCTTCACAGGCGTCATGTACGGCATCTATGCAACCGGAAACGGCTGCGACTGCAAAAAGGCATCGGTATTTACAGATGTCAGATGCGAATACAGAATTGAAGACTGATGACAAAAGGCATATACATGCAAAACATGTATATGCCTTTTTTATTATTCTGTCAGATTACATTCCATCTGGCAGTCGAAGGGCTCTCTTTCAGCATGAACCCTGCTGTATTCCTTCGCTTCAACACATCCCATGGCTTTGTAAAACGCCTGACTCTCCACCGAGGAATGAGCGGAAATATACAGCTTTTCAGCTCCATGCGCTGCAGCCCACGCTTTGATTTTCGAAAACAAAGCCCTGCCCATACCGCTGCCGCGCGTTTCCTCTGAAACCTGTATAATCGAAAGCTCAAGGTATTGTCCTCTGCTCCCCATAGGTGTGCCTTCGCAAGCTGCAAAGCCCCTGAGCACGCCTTTTTCAAATCCGCCGAACACAGCTCCTCCTGTTCTTATTGTCTCCTTCAGCTCCTCAGTGAGAGCTTTAAAACGATCTACATCCCAGTTTTCTTCGTAGCAGTTATCAACCGTCACCCACTGTCCACTTATCTTTCTCAGACTTTTTGTTACGGTCTGATGGCGGTTGAAACCCTCAAACAATTCTGCTGTTATTTCGTTTTCAGATAGTGTTCTTATCTGTCTTTCAGACATCTTTTTTACGCCTTTCTCTATGCTCTGCATCTTCTGCGTAAGTCTTTCTGCAAGTCCAATCATCCACTCAGGCTGATTCACGGGCTTTTCTGCCACACAGCGCACAAGCCTTGCATAAGCATAAATATTGCAGAATCGGCGCATAACAGGCAGGATTTCTCTGTAGTTTTCAGGCAGCTCGAATTTACTCTTATATCCTTCGATAAACTGTGTTTTTGCTTCTTTCAGTCTTTCTCCCTCAAATTCATCGGACAGACAGTCAAAAACCTGCTCTATGTCGAGCACATAGAAATGATACATACCATCATCAAAGTCAATAACGCTGCAGCAGTCGTTAACCTCGTCATAAAAGACGTTGTCGGGCTCAAAATCGTAATGCACCAGTCCGTATGTTTGCCTGTCGGCAGGAATCTCTGACAGAAGTTTTGTGACCTGCACACATTCTGACTTCATATAATCGGGAGCATTGTATTTTTCAAGCATTTCCTGTACCCACCTGAGAGCATCTTCATGCGTCCATTTTCTGACTGTGGGTTCATACTCTGCAGAAAGTCTGTGCAGCTGTCCAAGCGCTTCTCCGTACTTATACATAATATGCGGCGAATAGTCACTTTCTTCTAAAGGCTTTCCATGCACACATTCAAATGCGCTTGAGTAGTATTCGCCCCATTCAGTCTGTATTTTCAGCACTTCTTCCCCTTTCACTGACGGAATCGCTCTCATTGACGGATAGTTTTTCTTTTTGAGGTAACTGAGGAATTCCATCTCTCCCCTGACGTTATTTTCAAGCTTTTCATCTGCAGGAGCAAGTCTAAGAAAACACAGCTTTTCTTTTACTTTGAACGGATAAATGGCGTTTGCTGAAATTCTGAAGTGCCGAAAAAGCTCTGTCAGATTTTCCTCGTCATGTTCCCAGTTTTCCAGAGCACAGCGGGCAAGTTCGAAATTTTCGATCAGGTTTTTAAGCATCAGCATAATTACCACCCCTTCTTCTTTTCTGCAATGAACTTCTTGTGTCCTTTCCATTCTGCGGTGCGCTCTTTCAGATAAGCTGACTTATCCTCAGAGTAGCGTGCTTCTTTTTTTAGCTTAAGATAGCTTTCCCAGCGCTTTGCAGACAGCTCGCCGCTTTCAAGGGCTGCACGCACTGCGCAGCCGGGCTCCTTATTGTGACTGCAATCTGAAAAATGGCAGTTTTCAGACAGCTCTTCTATATCCGAAAAACTCTGCCCCAGCCCCTGTGTTACATCCCACATTCCAAGCTCGCGCATACCCGGAGTATCAATTATCATCACTCCGCTTTTCAGAATTATCAGCTGTCGGTGGGTTGTTGTATGTCTGCCGCGGCTGTCAGATTCGCGTATGCCCCCTGTTGACATTATTTCTTCTCCTGCAAGGGCATTTACAAGGGTTGATTTTCCGACACCTGACGAGCCGAGAAACACTGCTGTTTTCCCTTTTGTCATAAACTCTCTCAGATTGTCCATTCCTGAACCTGTCACAGAGCTTATTGCAAATGCCCTGACTCCGATTGAATCGCACTGTGCAATTGCGCTTTGAACAGTGTCCTCATCCGCAAGATCAGCCTTCGTCAGTATCATGATAGGCTGTGCGCCGCTCTGCCACGAAAGGGTAAGATACCGCTCTGCTCTTCGGATATTGAAATCGTGATTCAAGGACTGCATTATAAACACATAATCAAAATTTGCCGCAACAGCCTGCGCTCTGTGACCTCCTGAAGATGGGTCAAGACGCTCAAAAACCGTCCTTCGCTCAAGAGTTTTTACTATTCTGCTGTCGCCTTTTTCCTGCCAGTCAAGCACCACAAAATCTCCCACTGTGGGAAACTGTTCTGACTTTGCGTAATATTCCGCAGATTTCAGCACTGCATGGCAGAATCCCCTGTCGCACACCGCTTCAAACCGCTCCTTATGCACTGCGGTTATTCTGGCGGAGATAAAGTTTTTCTCATTGTATTCTGTTTCGGCCGTAAAGCCATATTCCTTTATATTCAATGTATGATTCTCCTGTCCCGATATTAATTCTTTGGTTATTCATTTCCATAAATATATTCCTCCTTTTTCATGCAGACGCAAAAACCCCGCACAGAATCAGCCTTACACGGCTGTCTGTACGGGGCATTCAGGCAGTATTGTGAAAGGTTGTTATGCGGCACAACGAACAAAGCCTTATAAAGGCTTACTCATTCTGCCCTGTTTGGTTTTATGCGTCTGTCACCTCATATACAGTCATCAAAAACACTCCTTTCACTTGAGTTTATTTTATCTTAGCACTGTGATTTTTCAAAGTCAACAATCAATCCATGTTGAATTCAGAAAAATCAAAGGTTGCAAAGTAATCTGCAGGGGTCTCTGCGCGACGGATAAGCTTTACTGAGCCGTCTTCGCACAGCAGAAGCTCGGCAGAGCGAAGCTTGCCGTTGTAGTTGTAGCCCATTGAGAATCCATGAGCGCCTGTATCATGGATATAAATGTAATCGCCCATTTCAATCTCGGGAAGCATTCTGTCGATTGCAAACTTGTCGTTATTTTCACACAAAGAACCAACCACATCATACATATGGTCACATGGTTCGTTTTCTTTTCCCATAACAGTAATGTGATGGTAAGCACCATACATCGCCGGACGCATTAAATTAACTGCGCAGGCATCGCAACCAATGTACTCCTTATGAGTATGTTTCTCATGAATTGCCGTTGTTACCAAATGTCCGTATGGTCCCATCATAAAGCGGCCAAGTTCGGTATAAATAGCCACATCGCCCATGCCGGCCGGAACGAGTACTTCCTCATATACCTTACGTACACCTTCGCCAATGGCATAAATATCATTCTTCTCCTGATCAGGACGGTAAGGAATACCAATACCACCGGAAAGATTGATGAAGGAAACGGCTACACCTGTGTCTTCCTTTACCTTAACCGCCAGTTCAAACAACTGTTTAGCCAGTGTCGGATAATACTCATTGGTTACCGTATTACTTGCAAGAAATGCGTGGATACCGAATTTCTTAACACCCTTTTCTTTTAAAACCCGAAAGCCTTCAAATAACTGTTCGGTAGTAAAACCGTACTTAGCATCACCCGGGTTATCCATAATACCATTGCTGATAGTAAATACTCCGCCCGGATTATAACGCATGGATAATGTCTCCGGTAACTTACCTAAAATATTCTCCAGAAATTCAATATGCGTAAAATCATCCAGATTAATCGTTGC
>JAZUPA010000104.1:0-16394 GCA_045604945.1 Acutalibacteraceae bacterium | reverse complement strand
GATCTCGTCGCCCTTTTCAACCTTATACTGCTTGCCGCCTGTTACGATGATTGCGTACATTGAGTGTTGCACCTGCCTTATTATCAGTCTCGCTGCCATACTTAGGTGAGCCGAAGCTACTTTGACCCAGGGCATGCGGCTATAGAATCATATCATAACAGGGAAGGTTTGTCAATAATTAAAAGAGAAAATTATTCCGTAAAAGTGGGATATAAATAGGGGGTCTGCAGCATTACGCTGCAGACCCTTCAGACCGTCAAAACATCACATAGGGCTTCTCCTTGAGGAGAAGCTGTCACGAAGTGACTGATGAGGTGTTCAACAGCAAGTATGCCTTGAATTAAGAGCCTTACGATAAGCTCAAGTCAGCAAATTGGAGCATCAGACAAATACAAAGATATATCTGATTGCAGCAAAACCGAGGAGAACGATTTCGGCAGCGGTTATATCCTTGAATCTGAAGCAGATGAGCTTGACGATAAGATGCATGAGAAGACCGAAGACCAGTGCCTCTACGATGCCGACAAAGGGCATGAGTGCGAGGGTGATGAGGGCAGGGGTAGCCTCGGTTACATCCTTCATGTTGATGTCCTTGATAACGCGGAGCATATACATACCGATGAAGATAAGCAGTGCAGCGGCAACAGCAGGACGGAAAAGCTCAACAACGGGAGCGCAGAAAATAGCTGCAAGGAAGAATACGGCGGTGATAACGGAGGAAAGACCGCTGCGGCCGCCGACAGAAATACCGGAGGTGGATTCTGTACATGCAGAAACAGGAGAGGTGCCTATGAAGGAAGCAAAGAGGGAAGAGATGGAGTCAGCGAGAAGAGCTCTGCGGGTGACGTTGATTTCCTTCTTGGAACCGTCAGCGGCAGACTCGTCGTTGTCAGCAGTTCTGTTCTCTTCTTCGTCAAGAACCTCCATGTGCTGGCGCAGACCGAAGGTGATACCTGTGGTCTGGAATACCTGAACAAAGGTAAAGGAAATAGTGACCATGAATACGGTAAAGAGTGTCTCGAGGAACTCTCCGCCCTTGAAGAGAGCAACAATACCTTCGGTGAAGCCCTTTGCAAAGGATGTGCCGAGCCAGCTTTCGAAGCCGGAGCCTACAGCGGCAATATCAAAGGAGAAGCCGTCCCACTCAACGAGGGAGAGGGGGATGCCTGCGCCGTAGTAGAGAGCTCCTGTGAGGATAAGTCCGAGAATAAGAGCAGCGGGCATTCTCATGCGCTTCATAAGGGTGATGAGAGCAACGCCCACAAGAGCAACGCCTGCGGAGAAGAGAACGGTATAATCGCCGCTCTGGAAGAGACCCTTGATGTCGATAAAGGAAATGGAAGAGCCGGAGGTTGTGATAATTCCTGCCTGCTGAAGTCCCAGCATTACAACATAGAGACCGAGACCTGCGCAGATGGCAACGCGCATATTCTTGGGAATAGCGCTTTCAACGGCACGACGAAGACCGAGCAGTGTTGCAGCGAGATAAATCAGCGCTGCAAAGAAGGTGATAGCCAGTGCCTGGGGATAGGTGTAACCCATTTTATCAAGAAGAGTGCAGGCAAAGAAGGCGTTGAGCCCCATGCCGGGAGCAGCAGCTACGGGAAGGTTTGCCAGCAGTCCCATAAGCAGAGTGCCGCAGAAAGCTGCAAGGCAGGTAGCTATGTAGAGGGATGCCTTGAGGGCTGCATTGCCCGGGTCGATGGCGTCGGTCAGCATTGAAGGGGTTGCCACCAGAATATACGCCAGGGTGATGAATGTGGTGATACCTGCAAAAATTTCAGAACGGATGCGGATGTTGTTTTCTTTGAGCTTAAACAAAATAACAGCCTCCTTTAAAAATGAATATGGATACCAAATTTATTATATTATCATCTTAAAGTCGAATCAAGGGGATTTTTTGATATTTTACAAAAAGGATGGCTATTTCTGTCGGTTGAGGGAGCAGAAAAACAGCCCATGGCAAAAAGCCATGAGCTGTTTTTTATCCGACCATGGAATTTCTTATGCCGGTGATTATCGCCTTTTCGCGGCGTGACACCTGTACTTGTGTCATGCCCAGTACAGCGGCGGTGTCCGACTGGGTTTTACCTTTATAGTACCTGAGATAGATAAGCCGCCTGTCCCTTGTATCGAGCCTTGAGAGCAGCTGTCTTACAGAGAGCATGTCAATGAGTGCCGAGTCAAAGCCCTCCTCCCTGATGTCAAGACTTTCGCCATCATCACTTTCCGCATAGGAGGTAAGGGAAACGGGAGCGCGAATTGCATTGACCGCCTCCGTCGCGGTTTCCGCATCAACATTCATCAGCTCCGCAAGCTCTGAGATTTTCGGCTCATGCCCGTGCTTTGCCTCAAACTCGGCAGCAAGCCGCGAGGCTTTGATTCCAAGCTCCTTAAGGGAGCGCGAGACCTTCACCGACCCCCCGTCGCGGAAAAGCCGTTTTATCTCGCCGAGAATAACAGGGACAGCATAGGTGGAAAACCTGACCTGACGGCTGATGTCGAAGGCGTTGGCAGCCTTGATAAGCCCCAGACAGCCTGCCTGATAGAGGTCATCATATTCGATTCCCCTGCCGATATAGCGCCTGGCGCAGGCATGGACAAGCCCCAGATTTTCCGTTATGACAGAATTAATATCACTGTTCATCTGCTCTGCGTCCCGTTATCCGCTTTTCCATTGTCACAGTTGTACCCCTGCCTTCTCTGGAAGAAACCCGAAGCCTGTCCATAAAGCTTTCCATAACGGAAAAACCAAGACCTGCCCTGTCCTCGCCGCCTGTGGAGTAAAGGGGGACCATCGCCTGTTTCACATCGGGTATACCGCAGCCTGTGTCCCGTATTTTAACGGTCAGCCTGCCGTCATCAAAAATCTTTGCGTGTATGTAGATAAGCCCGACAGAATTTTTGTAGCCGTGTACAATACAGTTGGTGACAGCTTCGGATATGGCGGTTTTTATATCTGCAATATCGTCGATGGTCGGGTCGAGCTGAGAGGCAAAGGATGCAACGGTTACTCTGGCAAAGCTTTCGTTTGCCGATGTGCTGGGAATCACCAGACGCATCTCATTAATTGGCTTTTTCAAGTTTTTCACCTCCAACAGCTATTCCGAGTCTGGAAAGTCCCGCCAGAGACAGCATCCTGCCTATGCTGCCGCCTGAGTGAAGGACGCTGACAGTACCGCCGTTTTCGCGGATTATTCTGTAGCGCCCCATAATAAGCCCGATGCCTGAGCTGTCCATAAAGGAAACTCCGGAAAAATCCAGAATCAGCTCGCGGGGCTTTCTGAGGGCTATGTTTCTGTCGATATACTCCCGTATTTCCCCTGCGTTGTGGTGGTCTATCTCACCGCAAAGCCTGACGGTAATACGGGAATCTTCCTTGATTATCTCAGGTTTCATTACCTCACCTCATAAAAAAGCATCTGTGGTGATAATACACCACAGATGCAGTAAAAAATCGGGAAGTATGTCGCAGAGAAAAATTTCCCCGTTTTAATATGTAGGGGCGACCATTGGTCGTCCGTTTAAATCAGATATCTCCTTGCTTCCTCCGCAAGATACAGTGAGCCGAAAACAACAAGCGGCAGGTTGTGACTTTTGGCTTTTTCGAGAGCTTCACGGACACCGTCACAGCTTTCTGATTCGGTATACTGAGCGATACACTCTGCAAGCCTGTCAGCATTGAGTGACCTGGGATTATTGGGAGTAACTGTGTAAATCTTCTCAAACAAGGGTGCAAGAAGCTGTACGGCTGCCTGATAATCCTTGTCTGCAAGCATACCCATAACGCCTACCATGGGAGCGTCATCAAGAAGCATTTCGAGGGTGTCGCGCAGAGCCTTTGCGCCGTCAGCGTTGTGGGCGCCGTCAAGAATCACAAGGGGGTTTTCGGAAATAACCTCAAATCTTGCAGGGTGAGTGCAGTCAAAAGCAATATCGCAGGGGGAATTATCAGGAAACAGAAAATCAGTTGCAGCAGCGGCAACGACCGCATTCTCAGCCTGATGAGCGCCGATAAGGGAGGTGCGCAGCGTCCTTTCGCCAAGTTTTAACTCTGTTCCATGCAGTGACAGTGAAAATTCTGTTGCCTTGGCACGGGGGATAATAAGCTCGCTGCCCGATTCCTTTGCTTTCTTATATATAACTTCAAAAGCGCAGTCTTCCTGACAGGGGGATACAACAACAGGACAGCCCTTCTTTATAATGCCTGCTTTCTGTGCGGCGATTTTTTCAATGGTATTGCCGAGGATGTTTGTGTGGTCAAGGGAGATGCTTGTGATAATGCTCAGAGAGGGAGCTTTGATAATATTTGTTGCATCGTAAAGCCCGCCGAGACCGACTTCGATTATTGCGTAATCAACCGTCTGACGGCAAAAGAACAGAAACGCCGCAGCGGTCATTATCTCGTATTCCGTAGGGCAGTTACCCTCAGAATCCATAAGATCGGCGATGGGCTTTATTTCTGTTATAAGCTCTGCAAACTGCTCATCGGTAATATTCACATTGTCAAGCTGTATTTGCTCATTGAAATGGGAAACGTAAGGAGAAGTGTACTTGCCCACACGAAGCCCCTTTTTGCATATGTAAGAAGAAAGCATTGCGCATACAGAGCCCTTGCCGTTGGTGCCTGCAACGTGTATGGTCTTTATCCTGTTCTGCGGATTGCCGAGCCTTTCTGCAAGCTCGCACATACGCTCAAGCCCGGGGCGAATGCCGAGGAATTTTCTCGATGATATATATTCTCTTGCTTCTCTGTAATTCATAATATCAGCTTCTTAATATGGAGTGTAGGGGATGGGCCTTGCGTATAAATACGCGTGCCCTCCCGCTAAAATAATGAGAAATTCAAATGGGGAGGATTTACCCTCCCCATTAATTCATAATATTACGCGCCGAATGCCTTGAGGCTTTCTTCGATGATAGCCATTCTTTCCTGAGCTTTTGCGAGCTTTGCCTTTTCGCCCTCGACAACTGCCTCGGGAGCCTTGGAAACAAAGCGCTCGTTAGAGAGCTTGCCGGAAATCATGTCGATATCCTTCTGAACCTTGACCTTCTCAGCGTTGAGTCTTGCGATTTCCTTGTCACGGTCAACAAGCTCGCCCATGGGGATCATGATCTTAGCACCGTCAGAAACGATGGTGACAGCATTCTCAACCTCGAAGCTGTCGCCGACAGAAACTTCAGAAGCGGAAGCAAGACGGGTGAAGAACATTGCACCGTGGTTGAAGGTCTCTGCATAGGGAGTCTCGATATAGACATGAGCCTTCTTTGAGGGAGGAATGTTCATCTCACTGCGGCGATTACGGATAGCCTTGATAGCAGCCATGATCTTGTTCATCTCATCGCACTCAACGGTGTAGATGTGATTTTCGTTGCATACGGGCCACTTCTGAGTCATCAGAGCCTCGCCCTTGTGGGGGATGGACTGATAGAGCTCCTCGGTGATGAAGGGCATGAAGGGGTGGAGGAGCTTGAGGATTTCAGTGAGAACGTAAAGCAGCATAGCGCGTACGTTCTTTGCATCCTGACCGCCCTTGTTCAGACGGATCTTTGCAAGCTCGATGTACCAGTCGCAGTAGCACTCCCAGATGAAGTCATAAAGCTTTGCAACAGCAACGCCAAGGTCGAAGTGCTCGAGATTCTCGGTGATTTCCTTTATGAGGTTGTTAAGCTCGGAAAGAATCCACTTGTCCTCAAGAGAAAGTCTGCCGGGGATTCTGGGCATATCGCCTTCCTGAACGTTCATAAGAACGAAACGGGTAGCATTCCACAGCTTGTTAGCAAAGTTGCGGCAAGCCTCAACCTTCTTCTCGCTGTAGCGCATATCGATTCCGGGGCTGACGCCTGTGGTCAGGGAGAAGCGGAGGGAGTCTGCACCGTACTTGTCGATGATCTCAAGGGGATCAACGCCGTTGCCGAGAGACTTGCTCATCTTTCTGCCCTGCTCATCACGAACCAGACCGTGGATAAATACGTTCTTGAAGGGTGCCTTGCCCATATGCTCAACACCTGAGGTGATCATTCTCGATACCCAGAAGGTGATGATATCGTAACCTGTTACGAGGGTGGTTGTGGGATAGAAGTAGTTAAGCTCCTTGGTTCTTCTGGGCCAGCCGAGGGTAGAGAAAGGCCACAGAGCAGAGGAGAACCAGGTGTCAAGAGTGTCGGGATCCTGATGGAGCTTGCGACCCTTACACTTGGGACACTGCTTTACCTCGTGACGGGAAACGGTGATCTCGCCGCACTTCTCGCAGTACCATGCAGGGATTCTGTGACCCCACCAGAGCTGACGGGAAATACACCAGTCACGGATGTTTTCCATCCAGTTGTAGTAGAGCTTGGAGAAGCGGTCGGGGATAAACTTTGTCTCGCCGCTGTAAACAGCCTCAAGAGCGGGCTGAGTGATCTCCTTCATGGAAACGAACCACTGGAGGGAAACTCTGGGTTCAACGATGGTGACGCAGCGATAGCATGCACCGACGTTGTGCTTCATGGGCTCAACCTTTACAAGGAAGCCGCCCTCGTCGAGGTCCTTTACTATCTGCTTTCTGCATTCCTCACGGGAGAGACCTTCGTACTTGCCGCCCTCAGCATTGATGGTGGCATCGTCGTTCATGACGTTGATAACAGGCAGGTCATGACGCTTTCCGACCTCAAAGTCGTTGGGGTCGTGAGCAGGAGTGATCTTAACGACGCCTGTACCGAAGTCCATTTCAACATATTCATCGGCAACGACAGGAATCTCTCTGCCAACGAGAGGAAGAGTTACAGTCTTGCCGACAAACTTCTTGTATCTTTCATCATCGGGATGAACTGCAACAGCAGTATCGCCGAGAAGAGTCTCAGGTCTGGTGGTAGCAAGCTCAAGATAGCCGCTGCCGTCAGTGAGAGGATAGCGCAGGTGCCAGAAGTTGCCGTCACGCTCCTTGAATTCAACCTCAGCATCGGAAATGGAGGTCTTGCAGTGAGGACACCAGTTTATGATTCTCTCACCGCGGTAGATAAGCCCCTTTTCGTAAAGGGTGTTGAAAACTTCGTTGACAGCCTTGGAACAGCCCTCGTCCATGGTGAAGCGCTCGCGCTCCCAGTCGCAGGAGGAACCGATCTTCTTGAGCTGGCTGACTATTCTTCCGCCGTACTCTTCCTTCCATGCCCATGCTCGCTCGAGGAAGCCGTCGCGGCCGATATCGTCCTTGGAGACACCCTCCTGACGCATCTTTTCAACGATCTTTGCCTCGGTTGCGATGGATGCGTGGTCAGTGCCGGGAAGCCACAGAGCAGCATAGCCCTGCATTCTCTTCCAGCGGATAAGAATATCCTGAAGAGTGTTGTCAAGGGCGTGACCCATGTGAAGCTGACCTGTGATGTTTGGAGGGGGCATAACGATGGTGTAGGGCTTTCTGGTCTTGCTGACCTCAGTGTGGAAATAATTGGCGTCGAGCCAGAACTGATATATTCTGTCTTCGACTTCTTTGGGTTCGTAAGCTTTTGCAAGCTCCTTTGCCATATATATCAAATCCTTCCTTTAACGTCTGGGTTATTTGCATAGTGCATTGTAATATTTTATCATATCCTATTATATTGTCAACAAAAAAATAAAATGGCTCCCTCTGATGATGGGAGTTGCTCATGCAAGCATGAGCTGTCACGAAGTGACTGAGGGAGAGATGAACTCAGTCCCAACAATCGTACAAAACTGCGATTTTCTTATTGCATTTTTCAATTGAAAACATTATAATTAATCAAATGGAGGAGATAATCATGGCAGGAAATCCGAAACAGAAAGTCAAACTGCTTTTTATGGCAGAAATATTTTTGAAATATTCCGACGAAAAACACTGTCTTCCTATAAAAGCAATCGAAGAAAAGCTTGCTGAAAAGGGCGTAATATGTGAGCGTAAATCCATTGCCAACGATATAGCAATACTCAAAGAGGCGGGCATGGATATAAGAAAGGGCAATGTGCCGTCCCGCGGATTCTACCTTGCCGAAAGGCAGTTTGTAATGGCTGAGCTGCGTATGCTTATAGATGCAGTGCAGTCTTCGCCCTTTATATCAAGAAAAAAGACAAGAGATCTTTCCGAAAAGCTCCTGTCACTTACAAGCGAATCCCAGGCAGAGCTTCTCAAGAGTCAGGTATATACAGAGGTGCGCAAAAAGAGCGACAACGAGGAAATTCTCCACAACATAGAAACAATCCAGAATGCCATAAATCAGGGCAAAAAGATACGTTTTATCTACCACCACCGCCAGCTTGTCAATAACATTCCCGTTTTTGACGCAGGCAGAGATTTTGTCATAAGTCCCTATGCCACCATGTGGGACAGCGATAAATACTATCTTGTGGGAAATTATGAAAAATATGATGATCTTTCTCACTACAGGATCGACCGTATAAAGCGTGTTGAGATTCTGAAGGACGATGCGCGCCCCTTCCAGCAGGTGTGCAATTATGCCGAGAAGTTTGACGTTGCAGATTATGCAAACAGGGTTTTCAATATGTTCTCGGGTGAAAACCCCGAGCCTATCGAATTAGAGTGCGAAATGCCCCTGCTTGATTCCATAATAGAAACTTTCGGGTTAAATATTCCATATAAGCAGATTTCAGACGATAAATTCAGCGTAAAGGTCTATGCAGTAGCCAATGAGGGCTTTGCCCGCTGGGTGCTGAATTTCGCAGGAGGAGTTGTTGTAAAATCTCCTGCAAGCCTTGTGCAGGTACTGAGAAAGATAGTGTTCAAGATGAACATGACGTACAGGTAAAGTAAAAAAGAAAGGCTCCCTCTGATGATGGGAGTTGCTCATGCAAGCATGAGCTGTCAGCGAAGCTGACTGAGGGAGAGATTCCTCATAATACATACGACAAAACCGCCCTCCCGATATGGGAAGGGCGGTTATAATAATTTGCTCGGAAATCAAGCTTTTTATTTCAGAAAGGTCTTGTAATCCTCGTAATTTCTCTTGAGCAGATTGGGGGTATCAAGTCCGTAGGGGCATTTTTCTCTGCACTGACCGCACTCAATACAATCCTCAATTTTCTTCATCATCGCCTGACCGCCCTCGGAGAGATGTCCTGCAGTGGGCGAGCGGCGCAGAAGCAGGGACATTCTCGCGCAGGTGTTTATCTCAATATCCATGGGGCAGGGCATACAGTAGCCGCAGCCGCGGCAGAATTCGCCTGTCAGCTCAAGTCTTTCCTTTTCGATGTATTCCTTTATTTCCTCTGTCATGACAGGGGGATTTTCATTATAGGAGAGGAACTCGTCAAGCTCACTTTCTCTCTGTATGCCCCATATGGGCGCAACGGGATACTGGTCAAGAAATGCATATGCAGCATCCGAGCGGGTTATCAGACCGCCTGCAAGAGCTTTCATGCAGATAAAACCAACATCATGCTCTTCACACAGGCGAACAAGAGCTTCTTCCTTTTCGCCTGCAAGATAGGAGAAAGGGAACTGCAAGGTCTCGTAAAGCCCCGATTTTACAGCCTCCTCCGCAACGGTATAACGGTGATTTGTAAAGCCGATATGCCTTATCATGCCCTTTTCCTTTGCTTCCAGCATAGCCTCATAAAGCCCTGTGCCGTCATCGGGCTTGGGGCAGAAGGCGGGATTATGAAACTGATAAATATCAATATAATCGGTCTTTAAAAGAGAAAGGCTTGTGTTCAGATGCTCCCGGAATGTTTTTACATCTTTTGCACCTGTCTTTGTGGAGATAATAATATTCTCTCTCACATCACTAAGGGCAAGCCCCAGCTTTTCCTCACTGTCGGTATATGACCTTGCGGTGTCGAAATAGTTGATTCCGTTTTCGTAAGCCTTGCGGAGAATACGGCAGCCCTCATCGATGGTGACCCTCTGCACAGGCAAAGCGCCGAATCCGTTTTTTGTGACCATAAGGTCTGTTTTTCCGAGACGTATCTTTTTCATAAGCAATCACTCCGAAATATCAGTATGAAGAAGCCGAATATGCAGAGATTGATGCAGCGATTACGGCTGCCGTGGCAGCCTGCTGAGCTGCGATAAGCGCGATGGTTGCAGAAACTGCGGCGGTATCTGAGATGGTATCTGCGCCGCGGTCACAGGCAGCAAGAGCTGCAGCGTGCATAAGTCTGGCAGAGCGGGAAACACCCCAGAAGCCGTAACCCTTCTGCGTTGAGAGGAAATCGTCAATTTCCGCAATATCTGCAGCAATGTCGCATATATCGCCGGGCAAAACAGCCAGGGCAGCCAGCACAGACAGCTCATAGCTTTTGTTGTACTTCTTTCGGAGCTTTTTAAGCTCGTCAAAAAGAGCAATGGATCTCTGACAGTTTTCTCTGATATCGCCCCCTGCAAGAGCAATAACCTGAGACATGGACTGAACATAGTTGCTGTATTTGAAAACAGGCTTGAGAGTGCGATAGCAGAATTCCATATCCTCTATGAGCGCATTGTCATTCTGCGCGGAGAATGCAAGAAGCAGTGAGAAAACAGAATCTTCCGAAGCTGTCAGCATGGGGTGTTTCTTTCTCATAAGCTTGAAAATGCTGAAACCGCGTCGGGTAATAGCTTCGGCTCCGTTTGCATCTGTCATGTCGGAGAGTGCGGCAGCAGCATATGCAAGGTGCTGGGATGCGGGGAAGCAGGTTTTAAGTGACTTGTATATTTCTGTGATCTTCCTGATTTTCTCTTCGGGACTGTCGCAGGCGGCAAGCTTTGTGATAAGAGGAAGCTCGACAATTCCCCTGAAGCAGGAGAAAACACCGGTGCTTTCTTTTATCAGAGTCCTGCAGGCGAGCATCTTTTCTCCGTCAGGAGCAATGCCCTTTGCGGTGAATTCCGATGCGCAGAGGGAGAGGATGAGGGTGTTTTCCCAACGGAATGTCTTTTTGATAATGTCTCTGTTTTCAATAAAGCTGCTGCAGATTGTAGTCAATGATTCCTTCAATATACTCTTTCCTTTCAACGCTTTAATTTAATAAATTATAAAGGGGAACAGAGCGTTATTCAATAACCTATTTTTGAACAATTTTTTAAACAACATTTATCTGTTGAAACATACAATTATAATTGATATAATAGTGCATACATCGGGGACGGTGTATGCACTGCTGCGCAAAGAATGAAAAAGGCGCAGAAAATATTTTATGGAGAAACAAAGAACTATGAATTATAAAAGACTCCCGGTAATATTCCTTGAGAACCGCGTGGTGCTGCCAGGCGTTGCAGAGCGCGTGATTCTGGAGGATGACATCAATCTCAATGCAGTACGGTATGCAATAGAGAGTGCGACCGACGTGATAATAATTCCGAGACTTGGCGAGGACAGCATAATAAACCTGAATATAGAGAAGATCGGCGTGATATGCTCCTTTGAAAAGGTGATGAAGCGCTACAACGGCAAGCGCCTTGTGCTCGGAGTGCGTGGCAAGCGCAGGATACAGATAACCGAAACACGGAAGGAAAACGGCGCTGTCATTGCAATGGCGGAGGAAGTGCCGGAAACCTTTATTGAAAGCTATCAGGAGGCGGCAGCCTTTGTGCAGCTTATAAAGGACAGTATTCTTTCTCTGCCCGACAACAGAAATCTCGAGCCCCCGACCTCCGAAGTGTGGGAAAGCATAAACCGCAGCAAGGATGTGGGCGCGATGACAGACCTGATAGCCCACTATGTGATCAGAAGCACCAGTGTAAAGAGAGAGGTGCTTCTTGAACTGAACCATGCAGCGAGAGCGGCGATAGTGCTTGAGGCGATACGCAGTATAGCTGCGATTGCAGAGATACAGAGCGGTATTGAACGCAGAGTTGCTGAGAATATTGAAAAGAATCAGAAGGAATATTATCTTCGCGAGCAGCTCAAGGTTATCTGGGAAGAGCTGGGCGAAGCTGACACAAACAGCAAGGATGCGGAAAAGTTCCGCGAAAAGATAAGCGCTCTGGGGCTTCCCGAAAAGACGGAAAAGCATCTTTTTACCGAGTGCGACAAGCTTGCAAAGCTTCCCCAGGGCTCCAATGAGGCGGCGGTATCCCGCTCCTATCTTGAAACCTGTCTTTCCTTGCCCTGGAACAATTCCACCGAGGACAGCCTTGATTTTGACAGATGCGAAGAGATTCTAGAGCGTGACCATTACGGCATGAAAAAGGTCAAGGAGAGAATACTCGAAAGCGTTGCGGTAATGAAGCTCGCCCCCGAATCCAAGGGACAGATAATCTGTCTTGCGGGACCTCCGGGAGTAGGTAAGACCTCCATTGCGAGGTCTGTTGCGGAAGCTCTCGGCAGAACCTATGTAAGAGTATCCCTGGGCGGTGTACGCGACGAGGCAGACATCCGCGGACACAGAAAAACCTACATAGGCGCCATGGCAGGACGCATTATAAAGGCTTTGATTTCCGCAGGTACAAATAATCCCCTGATCCTCCTCGATGAGGTGGACAAGCTTTCAAGCGACTACCGCGGCGACCCCTGTGCAGCCCTGCTTGAGGTTCTCGACCCCGAGCAGAACAACGGCTTTACCGATCACTATGTTGAAGTACCCTTTGACCTTTCAAGGGTTCTGTTCATAACGACCGCCAACGATGTGGGCAGCATCCCCGCACCTCTTCGTGACAGAATGGACATTATCAGCATGGACAGCTACACCCATGAAGAGAAGATGATCATTGCCCGCCGCCACCTTATCCCCAAGCAGCTTAAAAAGAGCGGTCTCAACGGCAATACCTTCCGTATTGACGATGCTGCGCTGGCAGCGGTTATCAGCGATTATACAAGGGAAGCAGGCGTGCGAAATCTTGAGCGCAGAATAGCATCCCTCATGCGCAAGGCTGCAAAGCAGATTGCATCGGGCAGCACAAAGCGCGTAACAGTAAAACCGTCTTCCCTCAAGGAGCTTCTGGGAGCGCCCAAATACAAGAAGAGTGCCAATGTAAGCTTTACCGAGTGCGGTGTTGTAAACGGTCTTGCATGGACAGCATCGGGCGGTGAGATGCTTGAAATAGAGATGGCGCTTTTTGAGGGCAGCGGAAAGCTTACCCTCACAGGCTCACTGGGCGATGTGATGAAGGAATCCGCACAGATTGCGGTCAATGCAGTGCGCGGCTATTGCAAGCGCCTTGGGCTTGACGGGGATTTCTGCAAAAAGTACGATATCCATATCCATGCCCCCGAGGGCGCAGTCCCCAAGGACGGTCCCTCTGCAGGCATAACCATGGCAACGGCGCTTGTATCGGTGCTGCTTGGCAGACCCTGCCGCAGTGATGTTGCAATGACGGGAGAGATAACCCTTCTCGGCAGAGTGCTGCCCATAGGCGGACTCAAGGAGAAATCCATGGCAGCCTACAGACACGGCGTTACCACCGTTATTATCCCTGCCGGCAACGAGCCCGACCTTGATGAGGTCAGCGAGACGGTAAAGAGCGCGGTGCGCTTTGTCTGTGCAGAAAAGCTCGAGGATGTCCTTGAAGAGATGTTCGGGCTTTCAGCAGCCGCTCCCGTAGTCTGTACCGAAATCGAAGAGGGCTGTGCCGAAATTCCCGCAGGAGGCGATTTTGATGAATCTTCTGAAAGCAGAATTTGAGATGGCTGCAGGTCTTGTAGACCAGCTGCCGCAGTGTGATATGCCTGAGATAGTTTTCGCAGGCAGGTCAAATGTGGGAAAATCCTCCCTCATAAACAGGCTTGTAAACCGCAAGTCGCTGGCAAGGGTCAGCTCACAGCCGGGCAAGACCGCCACAATAAACTTCTACAATGTTGTGGATGCAAGGCTCGTAGACCTTCCGGGCTACGGCTTTGCAAAGGTCAGCAGGGACGAAAAGGCAAGATGGTCGCAGCTTATCGACGGCTATTTTGCACAGGGGCGTGATATAAAGCTTGCCATCCTGCTGGTGGACAGCCGCCACAAGCCCTCGGCAGATGACCTGATGATGCTCGATTACCTTGCAGAGACCGAGCTGCCCACCCTTATTGTCCTGACCAAGGTAGATAAATTGAAGCCCACCGAGCGGAAAAAGCGCATGGAGCTGTTCCCTGAGGAGCTCGGAGTGCCTGAGGATGCTTTCCTTCCCGTGTCTGCGGAAACAGGCGAGGGAATAGAAGAGCTGAAGTCGATTCTTTCGGAAGTTGTGGGAGAATAAAAAATTACGTCTTTACTTTTACGGTTTTATATGTTAAACTTTTATAGCATTAAAATTGATGTGTAAAAGGCGGTAGGTTATCCATGTCCAACAAGATTAAAGACGACAGCGTGGATTTTCTCTTCAGATCAATTCTGAAGCTTGAATCGGTTGAGGAATGCTATGATTTCTTTGAGGACCTTTGCACAGTCCCTGAGCTCAAGGCAATGTCTCAGAGAATCGTTGTGGCATATATGCTCAAGAACAAGCGCGTTTACAGCGACATCGTTGCACGCACAGGCGCCAGCACTGCTACCATCAGCCGTGTAAACCGTTCCCTCAACTACGGCGAAGGCGGCTATGACCTTGCATTCGGCAGAATGTCAGCGGAAGAGCTGTATATCAAATCCATAGAGGATGATATTGACGAATAATGAGCTACGACGTATTTGCACGGTATTACGATGAACTGATGCAGAATGTGGAGTACAGTGAGATTGCAGACAGGATAGATGCGTGGCTGGAGGAATACCGACCCGGCTCAAAGCTTGTGTGCGACCTTGCCTGCGGTACAGGCACCCTTGTATCGCTGCTCTGCGAAAAAGGCTATGACGTTATCGGAATAGACGGGTCTGCCGATATGCTCATGACAGCCAGGGAAAAATGCCCTCCCGAGGTGCTTCTCCTTTGCCAGAGCATGGAAGAAATTGACCTTTACGGCACTGTGGATGCAGTGGTGTGTACCCTTGACAGCATCAATCATGTTACCGATAAAAAAGATGTCGGCACAATATTTCAAAAGGTGTCGTTGTTCCTTGAGAACAACGGCATATTTGTGTTTGATGTAAATACACAGTACAAGCACGAGCATATTCTTGCCGACAGCTCTTATATAATAGAAACAGACAATGTGTTCTGCGCATGGCAGAATACTTATGAAGACGGACTTGTGAATATTTCTCTTGACTTTTTCGAGGAAGAGGATGGAGTATATTACAGAAGCAGTGAGTTTTTCTCGGAACGGGCATACAGCGATGAGGAAATTCGCGGGCTGCTCGAAAGAGCAGAGCTTGAGGTACTGGCGGTAAAGGACGGATATACCGACAGCGAACCGGGAGAGACCACCCAGAGATTGGTTTACATAACAAAAAGGAAGAGCAGATAATGAGCAGACTTATAAGATGCATAACCACTGACGGACTTATAATCGGTGCGGCAGTTGATTCCACAGATATAGTAAAAAGAGCCCAGGAGATTCATAACACCAGTCCTGTTGTCACAACGGCTCTCGGCAGACTGCTTACAGGCGGCTGCATCATGGGCAACAGACTCAAAGAGGAAGATGCAAGCCTCACTCTGCGAATCGAAGGCGGCGGACCTGTAGGCGCGCTTATTGTTGTAGCGGACAGCACAGGCAACGTGCGCGGTTTTGCAGGAAATCCCCAGGCAGAAACAGGGGACAGGATCGATGTAGGCGCAGTGGTCGGCAGAGAGGGACTTCTCGGAGTTATCAAGGATTTTGGCTTCGGCGAGCCCTATACAGCCCAGATACCTCTGGCTTCCGGTGAGATAGCGGAAGACCTGACCAATTATTATGCAGTCAGCGAGCAGACCCCCACAGTATTCCTCCTCGGCGTGCATTTTGACGAGGAAGGCGTTGTGGATGCAGCAGGCGGACTGCTTGTGCAGCTTCTGCCCCTTGCAGACGAGCGTGAGATAGTGGTGCTTGAAAAGAATCTCGGTGAGCTTCCAAGCTTTACCTCCATGATGTGCAGCGGCATGAGCCTTGAAGAAATCTGTCAGAAGGCACTTGAGGGCTTTGAGCTTGAGTTCTTTGATGAGACCGAGGTAAAGTATGAGTGCAAGTGCAGCAGGGAAAAGACCGAGCGCGCATTGATGTCGATAGGAGCCAAGGATTTGGCAGAAATAGCAGCTTCGGGCGAAGGGGCAGAACTTTGCTGTCATTTTTGTGACAAAAAGTACAAATTCAGCACAGAAGAGCTGCTCGGATTGGTAGATGAAATAAAAGAATAAAAATTTTAAAATTAGTGTTGACAAACGCAATCTCATCGTGTAGAATGTAACACGTCGCTGAGGGAAACCACTTAGCGACGCCCATGTGGGAGCATAGCTCAGCTGGGAGAGCACCTGCCTTACAAGCAGGGGGTCTCAGGTTCGAGCCCTGTTGTTCCCACCACATCTGGCCCAGTAGTTCAGCTGGTTAGAACGCTAGCCTGTCACGCTAGAGGTCGACGGTTCGAGTCCGTTCTGGGTCGCCACTTTTGCCTCTGTAGCTCAGTT
>JAZUPA010000103.1:0-4670 GCA_045604945.1 Acutalibacteraceae bacterium | reverse complement strand
GCGGCGACGTTGACCTTATCGAGGAGCCCATGGCAGCAGCTATCGGCGCAGGTCTTCCCGTTGCTGAAGCAACAGGCTCGATGGTAGTTGATATCGGCGAAGTCGGATCGTAGCCATGTCGTTCTGTGAGCCAAGGAGTTGATTTATGACATTGTCTTCCTAAGACCGCTTGGCCTCCGACTTGGCGGCGACGTTGACCTTATCGAGGAGCCCATGGCAGCAGCTATCGGCGCAGGTCTTCCCGTTGCTGAAGCAACAGGCTCGATGGTAGTTGATATCGGCGGCGGCACCAGCGAGGTTGCGGTTATCTCTCTCGGCGATATCGTAACTGCATGCTCTGTCCGCGTTGCAGGCGACAAGTTTGACGAGGCCATCGTATCCTATGTCAAGAAAAAGTATAACCTTCTCATCGGTGAAAGAACCGCTGAAGAGGTAAAGGTAAAGATCGGCTCCGCATTCCCCTATGAGAATGAAGAGGGCATGGTCATAAAGGGCAGAAACCTTGTTGACGGTCTGCCCAAGAACGTTGTAATTTCCGCTGCAGAGGTCAGAGAGGCTCTTGCCGATCCCCTTTCCAGCATTATCGATGCCATCAAGGTCACCCTTGAAAAGACTCCCCCTGAGCTTTCCGCGGATATCATTGACCACGGCATCATGCTTACCGGCGGCGGCGCACTGCTCCGCGGCTTTGACAAGCTTGTAGCTCAGGAGACAGGCATGCCCGTACACATCGCAGAGAGACCCCTCGACTGCGTTGTTGACGGAACCGGCAAGCGTCTGGACATAATCATGCCCAACTCCTACTGGAGAGCAAGAAACTGAATCGGAATTTTATTGCCGCAGATCCAATATTGCCGCAAGGTCACCCCTTGCGGCAATATGATATTATATTAAGGTGGTGTGACTGTGAAGGAGATATTCAAGGGTAGAAGCTTCAAGATCCTTATCGCAGTTTTGCTTGTTCTGCTGGGAATAATGATGTATGCAGCATCCCGCTCTACCGAGCAGGGCTTTGCGGCGTCCATGGCATCCTACATAACAAGACCTGTTCAGAAGCTCAGCGCACTGATTTCCAGCGGCATAGGCGGTCTGGACGATCAGTTTGAGAATGTTGACGAGCTGAGAGCTGAAAATGAGCTGCTTGAAAAGAAGTGCCGCGAGCTCATGGCTGAGATGGTGGATTACGAATCCATCAAGGCAGAAAATGAGGAGCTGCGCGCCATAAGCGGCATCAGCGAGCGCAACAGCGACTATAAGTTTGAGATGGCAACGGTAATATCCCGCGATGCCACCGATACCTTCAATACCTTCATTATCGACAGGGGAGAGAATCACGGAGTATCTCTCTATGACCCGGTCATAACCGCTGACGGTCTTGTGGGCTATGTGTCCCAGTTAGGACCCATTTCCTCAAAGGTCACAACAATAATCAGTTCTGCCAGCAGCGTCGGCGCAGTTGACAGCAGCACCCGTGACGGCGGCGTGCTCATCGGCGACCTTGAGCTTGCATCCCAGGGCTACGCAAAGCTTTCCTATCTTGCAAGAGACTGCGATGTTACCATCGGTGATATCGTTGTCACCAGCGGACTTGGCGGAATCTTCCCCAAGAACCTCATTATCGGTGAGGTTGTGGAAATAAAGCCCGAGGCACAGGATATTTCTCTTTACGCAATTATCGAGCCCGCAGCCGATATTGACGGCTGTACCACGGTGTTCATAATCACCGATTTTGACGGTCAGGGCGCAGTTGTTGACGGAGAGATCAATATGTTCCCCGAGGCAGAGACCGAGGATTGACGCACAGAGCCAAAGTCAGAATCCTGGGAGGGGTGACCCGATGAAAAAGCTGCTCAGCAGAGTGAGGATAAAATGGGCTGTCTATATCCTCGAGCTGCTAATAATTTATGTCATTCAGAACACACCGAATCTGATACCGTCCTTTCTCCACGTCAAGCCGCTGCTGCTGATCA
This sequence comes from Acutalibacteraceae bacterium, assembly GCA_045604945.1. Taxonomy (GTDB): domain Bacteria; phylum Bacillota; class Clostridia; order Oscillospirales; family Acutalibacteraceae; genus JAISGQ01. Next base: position 2,700 of record JAZUPA010000103.1, on the reverse strand, counting down.
TCTTTGCAGTCAGCATAACCATGTTCGAGGGTGAAAGCAGGGGCATGTGGATAGGTCTCATAGCAGGCTTGCTGCTGGACCTTGGGGGCTCCATGGTGTTCGGATTCTACTCAATACTCATGACGGTGGTCTGCTATTTCTGCGGTGTGCTGGTTGTGTATCTTATGAGAAACAACCTGGTCACGGCAATGGTGCTGGCTGCTGCATCGGTGTTTGTTGTGGGCTTGTTCCAGTGGTTCTTCAAGTTTGCCCTGTGGGGCGACAGCGGCACATGGTATTTCCTTTACGGCGTGCTGCTGCCGAGAACCGTCTACACAACGCTTCTCATGCCCATTGCATTCTACTTCAACCGCGCCATCGCTACCCATCTGGAGGATGACGAGTAAAAAAATTAATATACTGTTCGCGTAAATATCACATATCTGAGTTAGAATTACATTCGGAAGGGAGGTTGCCTCTGTGGATGATGATAAGAGAATAAGCCGACGGATATATATAATCGTGTCGATACTGGTATCGATAATCGTGATATATTCCGTTGTACTGCTCAAGCTCCAGGTGGAGCAGGGTGAGTATTACAGGACCCAGGCGGTAAAGCAGACGGCGACATCCATTTCGGTAACTGCTGCCCGCGGCGAGATAGTTGACCGCTACGGAAGAGCCATAGTCCAGAACAGACTGGGCTATGCCATTGTCTTCAACCGAGCGGAGATGGAAGTCGGAACGGAGAATGAAATAATCTGGCGTCTCTGCACACTGCTGACAAGGCAGGGTGAGGAATGGAATGACAACACTCCTCTTTATGTCGATGATTACGGTACAGCCACATATCCTTCCGAGGAAGAGCAGACCACAAAGATAAAGAGCTATATCTCAAACATGCAGAAGGAGCTGATGCTGCAGTCCTATGCAACAGCCCAGAACTGCTACGACACAATGATAATCGACTATGAGCTGGGCAATGTTGCTCCTGATGTTGCAAGAACGGTAATGGGCGTGCGCCTTGAGATGGAGCTTGCATCCTTCTCCAGTGCCTATCCTTATACCTTCGCATCGGATGTTTCCCTTAACACCATGCAGATAATCAAGGAAAACTCAAGCCTTTTCAAGGGCGTTGAGATAAACGTTGTTCCCATCCGCGAATACGCTGACGGCACCATCGCTCCGCACATCATAGGAAACATCGGTCCCATCTACGCTGAGGAATATGAAGAGCTTAAAAAGAGCGGTTACAAAATGACCGACTATGTAGGTAAATTCGGTATCGAAAAGACCTACGAAAGCTACCTCAAGGGTACTGACGGAGTAAAGAAGGTTCAGCGAGACGACAACGGTGATATCATCTACGAGGAGTTCACCAAGGACGCTGTCCCCGGCAATACAATCGTTCTGACTCTTGATTCCCAGCTGCAGAAGGTTGCGCAGAAATCCCTTGAAAAGTGCATAAAGTCCATTGCAAGGGCAGGCGCGGCGACCTCTGCAAAGTATGACGGCGAGGATGCCGATTCGGGCGCTATTGTCGTTATGAATGTGCAGACCTTCGAGGTTCTTGCACTGGTGACATATCCTTCCTACGACCTGACAGAATACAGTGAGGCTTATGATGATCTGCTGAAACATCCGGGAAAGCCTCTTTACAACCGAGCCCTCAACGGTACCTATGCACCGGGTTCAACCTTTAAGGTCGCAACTGCTCTGGCAGGGCTTGAAGAAGGAATTATAACAACCAAATCTACCTTTACCTGCGACAGAGTGTTCCAGCATGAGGAATACAACCTTAAAATGAGATGTCTGGGCAAGCACGGAGCCATCAACGTAACAACTGCTCTTTCCAAGTCCTGCAACATCTTCTTCTACAACGTCGGTGAGCAGCTTGGAATAACCAAGCTCAACGACTACTGCCGTCAGCTGGGCTTCGGCTCTGCCACAGGCGTCGGACTTGGCGAATCCTCCGGTACTCTTGCAGGCCGTGAAGAGCGCGAGGCGAGAGAAGAGGGATGGTACTATGCAGATACCCTCCAGGCAGCTATCGGACAGAGTGACAACCGATTCACTCCCGTTCAGCTGTGCGCATACATGGCAACCGTTGCAAACGGCGGTACACGCTATGAGGCGCGAATCATCAAGACGATAAAGAGCTATGATTATACGGAGACCATAATCGAGGATACCTCCGATAATCCCAAGATACTCAATAACCTGAACGTTTCCGAGCAGAACCTTGCCAACGTCAAGAAGGGTCTGCTGTCGGTTACCCAGGAGGGTACCGCATCCGCAGCATTCTCAAATTACAAGATGCAGGTCGGCGGAAAGACAGGTACAGCGGATACCCTGAAAACGGTTACCGCAAACGCAATATTCATAGCCTTTGCCCCTTATAACACCCCCGAAATAGCGGTGTGCATCATCGGCGAAAAGTGCGGCCACGGCAGTGAAATGACAGGTGTCGCAAGAGACATTTTTGACTACTATTTCTATGCGGAAAAGACCGACGGCTATGAGAATATTTCTGACGGACAATTGATCGTATAAGGCAAAAAGGAGCAGCGAAAGCTGCACCTTTTGTTTTCTGATAAAACCCGTAGGGGACGGGTTTCCCGTCCCGTTTTCATTTACGGACCCCGCCGTAGGGGACGATGCCCACATCGTCCCGTTTCCGTTTACGCAAACCCCCACCGTAGGGGCGATTCATGAATCGCC
>JAZUPA010000102.1:0-49940 GCA_045604945.1 Acutalibacteraceae bacterium | reverse complement strand
GCTTCAAAATTATTTATCAAAAAATCACATTGTTAAGATTCTTAATTCTCCTTTCCCACAGTCTTGATTATTCTCGACTATGGCGTTTATCGGTTGCCTTTTCAAGTCTAAATAAAATACTCAATCTACTTATTATCTATCATTAACAGCAAACGGGCTATATACAGTGTATCTTTATTTCATCAGTTCTTCGGTCAGGCGGAGTATCTCAGGAGCAAGCTTTTTTCGCTGTTTTTCGGTGAGCTTCACGTAGAGCGGATATGCAAGCACCAGAGTTGCGATGCCGATCAGGCCAATGATTATTCCGGGGATAAACCACCCACCGCCCCACACCATACAGCAGCACATACCTATGCCGAGGATAAGCGCGCCAATGATACCGGCGGCCAGAGATGCAATTGTTCCGGGCGTGGTGACGCTTGCGTCAAGCCTACGGAGCTGTTCCATTTTGTCTTCCTCGGGCGGAAGATACTTTTTGCGGATATTTTTGATTTCCTCCTGCTGCTGGGCAGAATAGGAATATGTAAAGGTTTCGTTATTTTTGTTTTCCATTGTGTTCTCCTTTGAGAGATTTTATTTCATTGGTCGATTTGATAATCATATACACGGACATTGTAATCACACACAAACTTACGCCTGCACCTGTCAGGATTATCATCAGCCTTTTGCTGTCAGGGTCCATATCCTGCCCGAAGGCTGAAAACATAGCCGTTTCAAGCGATAGCATCGAAACAAGGGCCGCGGAAAGAGATATAACCCTTGTCATCGTTATTGCAGGACTGTTCTGCAGGCGGCTCTTCACAAGACTGACTATGGCGTTTGTGGTGATGTAAAAAGTATACGTCGCCATAATATAGATCATTATTCCGTGGTACTCATAGCCCTTGTTCTGATAGAGCATCATCAGCACCGAGCCTGACAGCGCAAAGTTCAGCGTCAGCAGTATGCAGGAGCAAATGACAGTGCGTTTCAGTTCGCCTTCCATGTCTCTGCCGAAGCCGTTTCTGCGTGCGTATTTTGCCAGAAGAAACCGCATGACGGCAAGAATGCTGTAGTAAACTGCAAGACAGACAAACCACATGGAATGATACAGGATAAAAGAAAGCACGTTCATTGCGGCATAGAGCAGATTTACTGCCAGGGAAATGTGCAGCCAGATATGCGTACGAAATTCTGCGTCTGTCATGTAGCGGCTGCCGAAGGGGTTATCGTAAATTTTCTGCCGTATTTGTTTATATTGCTTCGGCAGAACGAGTGAAAGAAATATGCACAGTACCGTAAGGGTGTAAAAGGCTAAAACATAGAATAAATATGCCGCGATCGATTTCTCAAGTGCTTTTACAAATACGAATATAAGCCCGGCAGTGCTTATTATGGTGAGGGCAATTATAATCCATACGGGCGGAAAGAGCAGTTTTATGCACAGTTTACGCCATTCCATTCTGCACTCTCCTGATTCGTACAGTAAATGTGGTGCCGACACCCACCGAGCTTTCCACGCTGATCTCACCCTGCATAATATCCACCACGCGTTTTACAAGCGCAAGCCCAAGTCCGTTCCCCTGCACGGAATGGGAAGTATCGCCCTGATAGAATTTTTCGAAAATATGAGAACCCACCTCGGGAGTCATTCCGCAGCCTGTATCTTTCACAATGACAACCGCATGCTGATCGTCTGCTCTGAGAGATACCGACACCTTTCCTCCTGCTTCGGTAAACTTGAAGGCATTGGAAAAAAGGTTGTTCCACACAAGGCTGAGCAATTCTTCATCTGCTTTTACCCGAACATCATCCGCAATGTCGGTTTCTATCTCGATTTCAGCCTTTTCCCATACATTTTCGTACTGCAGCAGACACTCGCAAAGCTGCTCTCCGAGGTCAAACTCAGCGGTCTGCGGGAATATCTGCTGATTCTCAAGTCGATTGAGTTTGAGGATATTGGTCATCATGTCCGCCATACGGCGTGCTCCGTCCGATACTCCCTTTGCATATTCAATGCGCTTTTCATCGGAAAGATCGGGGGCTTGCAAAAGCGTTCCATAGTTCTGCATGACTGCAAGGGGCGTTTTCATCTCGTGGGACACATTGGCAATAAAATCTGTTCTCAGTGTTTCAACGCTGCCAAGCTCCTCAGCCATTTTGTTGAAGCTGTCAGCAATGTCGTTGTATTTGTAACTCAGGTCAACAACCGGATTCGCGTGAGGAACACGGACGGTAAAATCGCCCTCGGTTATCTTCTGCGCTGCCTGCCGTATCTGTTCAACAGGACGGTCAACGGTCAGTTTTCTGCGTAAGCCGTCAATCAAGGTAAACGCCGCGCTCAGAAACACCACATTTGCAAAGGTCAGTTTGGCCGCAGTGCCAAGGTCCTCGCCGTCCAGCGTTATTCCAAGCGTTCTTGTCAGCACCGTTACAAACAGCATTGTGCAGCAGGTTATGACAAAGGCAACCAGCAGAAAGAAAACAATATAATTGTTCAGTGCCAGAAGAACCTTGCTGTATTTGTTATCGTTCCTCACTTTATCACCGCCTTGTAGCCAAGTCCGTGTACGGTAACTATCTCAAAATCATCGCAATCAGCCAGCTTTGAGCGCAGCTTGGTCATGTAGACATCAACTGCTCGTGGCGCTGTTTCGGTGTCCGCTCCCCAGAATTCGTCCATGAGCTGAGTACGGGTGAAGGTCTTTTTCGGGTAGGAAAGCAGTTTATAGAGTATGCTGAATTCGCGGTTGGTCATGGGAATTTCTTCGCCGTTGAGATAGGCGGTATGCTCGTCGGCGTCCATTGTAAAATTGCCGATTTCAATCTTTTTACTGGAAGCTATCTTGGCTCTGCGAAGCAATGCGCCAATACGAAGGAACAGCTCATCAAGATCGATGGGCTTTACCATATAGTCATCAACGCCGATGCGAAAGCCGCGCTGTTTTGAAGCTATGTCGTCACGGGCAGTCATGAAGAGAATGGGTATGTCCTCACTGAGCTCACGAACACTCTTTGCAAATTCAAAACCATCGATCTCAGGCATCATTATGTCTGAAACGATAAGATCAAACGTATTCTCATACAGGGCATCGTAGGCTTCATTGGCACTAAGACACCCTACAGCCTCATATCCGCTGTGATTGAGAAAAGAGCATACGGTTTTATTCAGCTCTCTGTCGTCTTCGACTATCAGTATTTTGAACATTGCGCACCTCCGCCAACTGGTTACTGTTTATTTGTATTATAACACACAAATGTTAAAGTTTTGTTTACGCGACGAATTTCGCTCAAATAAATACGGCAAGGTTTTACCCCTGCCGTATTTTTTATTTATACCAGACTTGTCTTTTTTAGCACAAGATTGCTGATTGCCCCTAAACCTGCCGCAAACAGCAATCCGCCTGCAAGACAAAGGATTACATTGATAAAGGTCGATCCAAGAGGGGTTATCATGGAAACCATCATAAAAAGGAGCATTCCGCCACCAAGGCTTCCGCAGAGCGCCAGCCATGCTTTCTGCTTTGCCGCAACGCTGATAAGCACGAAGATGGAAACAAATACAAGCATGAGGAATATCTTTGCCAGCATACACATTGTGATGTTTCCTGCTGTCAGTCCGTGCAAGTCAAAGGAAAGTCCTGCAATAGCACCGCCCAGCACTGAGCCGATAAAATAGAGTATCAGCATCAGCGCACCGCACGCAAAGCCTGCGATGGTTTTGGAGATAACATAGTCTGCTTTTTCTGCTCGGACTGTAAAGAGATTTTTTGCGTAGCCGCTTCTGAAATCATCGGAAATAAACAGACATATAAACACTGCGACGGCCATGAACATCATATTTATGTTGCACATAGCAAAAACATCCATGCCGCCCATTGCTTCGCCGCCGGGAAGAGTGCCGATGTTCTGCCATGCGTTTTCGGGACCCTGCATGATGGTTTCCTCGCCCGTCTGAGGATTGACCGAAACCGAGCCGTGCATCATTGCCATCATGACGGTCATGAGAATCGGCATTATCAGAGCGCAGGCAAGCAGAATATAAAAGAGGTGGGATTTACTCATTCTTCTGAAATCAACCTTCAGCATACTTTTAAGCCGATCACTGAAGCTGATTTTTTCAAACTTTACGGTGTTGTTCATTGTTATCTGCCTCCCTTCATAAGGTCGATGTAATATTCTTCCAGACCTATTTTGTCGGTCATGATTTCCGTTACGCAGATGCCGTTTTTGTAAAGATAAGAAACAATCTCCTCGGGAGTGGTCAGGTCGTACACGCGGATATATCCTGCTTCGTCCTCTTCCACGCGGGAATATCTGCTGCCGAGAAGCATCTTGGTTCGGTTCATGTCTCCTGCTTGCAGTGCAACATAAGTACGGCAGCTTGCGTCAAGCTCCTCCGCCGTCATTTCGCAGAGCATTTTTCCGTGGCGGATTATTCCGTAGTGGGTTGCCACCTTCTGAAGCTCGCCCAGCAGATGGGACGATACGATAATACTGCGCTTTCCATCCTTGATAATATCGAGGAAAACCTCACGCATAATGCGCATGCCGTCAGCGTCAAGTCCGTTGAGCGGCTCGTCAAGAACGAGTAGTGTAGGATTTCCCAGCAGAGCCATTGCAATGCCGACTCTCTGCTTCATGCCGAGAGAGCAGTTTTTGTATTTGTTTCCTGCTGCGCCCTCCATGCGGACTGTTTTGAGGACTCTGATGACCTCTTTCTCTGCATCGGCAATACGGAGGTTTGCCGCCTGAAGCATCATGTTATCCCACACGGTAAGCCCCGGAAAACAGCCCGGAGATTCGATAAGCACTCCCATCTTTGCTCGCACTGCAGCATCGGTGCAGTCCTTGCCGTAGATCTTTATCGAGCCGCCGCTTGTTGGCAGAAGACCGCATATCATTTTTTCGGTGGTGGATTTACCTGAACCGTTTTCGCCTATGAATCCGTAGATTGCACCCATCGGCACAGTCATATCAAGTCCGCACACGGCCTGCTTGGGACCGAAATTCTTTGATAAATTCTTAATTTCAACTGCATTCATTGCTTCGGCCTCCTATTAATATACATCACTGTTATTGAGGATATATGTTCCTGCAAGATTGTAGACTACTGCCCATGCTGCCGACACCAGAATGCATAACACAAGCGTTCCGATGTTGCTTGACAGGCAGGCATTTACCGACGAGCCGTACAGGAAGATATTGAGAAATCCTGTGGGGAGAGAAAGGTTTTCAACGATTGCAGCAGCACCGATAATAAGTATACCAGTACCGAAGAAAAAGCTTGATGCAATGGAGATACCGAAGTATCTTCTGAAAATGATGTTGAGGAAAGTGTAAAGGCTTGCCCAGCCAAGGCTCATTACCATTTTGCCGAGGATAGCGATGATAAGAGAACCAGCGTTTACGGCTGTATCATATCCCACAAGCAGACCGCCGACAGTGCCGCCGATGAAGTATGTGACGCACATGCAAGCCATTGCAAAGGCACATACAAGGCTCTTGGAAATCATGTAGTCCTGTTTCTTTGCGTGAGTAGTGAAAAGCTGCTTTACATAGCCGCTCTTGTAATCGTGACCGATGAAGATGGAAACCATAATTCCGCCGAAGATGAACACCATATTCATGTTGGCGTAATCGGCTATGCTTCTGATTACATACAGCGGTTCGGAGGCAGCGATTATCTGCCAGACATTGGAGTACAGCGGCTCCATTGTGTTGCCGTTCTGGTCGGGCATCATGGTCATTGCAGAGACCATGGCAGGAATTATTGCCGCAATGGCAAGGAAGATATAGAACAGAGGGGTATGGAACAGGCGGTAAAAATCGACGCCCAGCATACCCTTTATTCTCTGAGTGAATGTAGGTGATTCAAACTTAAGCTTTTTGCTCATCTTATTTCTTCTCCTTACCGCTCATCAGCTCTATGTAGTATTCCTCAAGACCTATTTTGTTCTTTCTTATCTCGCTGACGATGTGACCGTTTTTAAGCAGATACTCAACGATTGACTCAGTATCGTCCACATCGTAGACACTGATATATTCGCCCTCGGTGCGCACATCGGAAAACTTCTTTTCAAGTATGTCCTTTGCGCCTTTCATATCCTTTGTTCTGAGCGAAGTAAAGACTCTCGCTCTTCCCTCAAGGTCTTTTGCCGACATTTCCATAACCATTCTGCCCTGACGGATAATGCCGTAGTGAGAGGCGATCTTCTCAAGCTCGCCGAGAATGTGGGAGGAGATAAGCACGGTGCAGCCGTATTTCTGCGTGATGTCAACGAGTATCTCTCGCATTATTCTCATGCCGTCGGTATCAAGACCGTTGATAGGTTCGTCGAGAATAAGCAGTGCAGGGTCGCCCAGCAGAGCCATTGCAATTCCGATGCGCTGCTTCATGCCCAGAGAACAGCTTTTGAATTTGAGGTTTGTGTTGTCCTCCATGCGCACTATTTCAAGCACGCGGCGAATTTCCTCGTCAGGATTTTCAATACCGAGGTTGATGCACTGCATCATCAGGTTCTGATACACGCTGGAGCCGGGGAAGCAGCCTGCGTTTTCGATAAGGGCGCCTACACGCACTCTCACGCCGGGGTCGGTGTAATCCCTGCCGAAGAGCTTCATTTCCCCTTCGTCCGGCACAAGATGACCGCACAGCAGCTTCATGGTAGTAGACTTGCCCGAGCCGTTTTCACCGATGAAGCCGTATATGGAACCCACGGGGACGGTCATATTCAGATGATCGACCGCATACATTCCGCGAAAGCTCTTGGACAGACCTTTTATTTCTATTGCGTTCACTTTATGCATCTCCTTTTTCTGCTTTCTGATGCGTAGTTTATATTCCTCATGTTTTGGAAAGTTTTCTGAAATGTTTAAGTTTTGTTAAAGCGGGGCTGTGAGATCACAGCTCCGCTTTAATATCAAATACTACTTCTTCAGATCTTCGATGCGTGCCTCTGCTGCAGCCTTGCGCTCTTCTGCAGCAGCAATCTGAGCGTCACGCTCTGCCTGAATTTTTGCGGCTCTCTCGGCAGGGCTCATGTGAGCATCGTCCCAGCTCTTCTTAGCATCTGCCTTTGCCTTCCGGAAGGTGTTGCGTCCTCTGTTTTCCTCGAAATTCGCTCTGGCCTCTGCCTTTGCTGCGGCAAAGTTTGCCTTGTCAACCTCGTGCTGAGCCTGTGCGCTCTTCTTCATGTCACCGAATGCATTCTTGAAAAATGCCTTGATACCCATAGTGATTTAACTCCTTTTCTTTTGTTTGATTTATCTATCTGTCAGCTTATGATTAGACTATATTGATGTGATGTTTGAGTTTTGATTAAATTTTGTTTCTGAAATGTTAAACCTGATAATTATTTTTCCTCAAGCATAAGCTCTTCGACAAGCTGCAGTATCCTTGAAGAATGCTCTGACTTTTTCATGTTCTGCTGTTTGCGTCCGGCAGGGTATGCCGCTATCATTGCTGCTGCGCCGATTATGCAAATCAGAACTCCGAGAATCATTCCGCCGCCGATAATATCCATGGTCATACACATTCCAAGACCAAAAACAAGAGCTCCGCCTATTCCCAAAACCAACGAAAGCAGTGTTCCTGCCTCTTGTACCTCACGGTCAAGTCTTTTCAGCTCGTCGAGCTTGCTTTCCTCACTGAGATACTTTTTCTTATTGTCTGAACCTCACTGTTGGACGCTGCCGAATAGCTGTAAACAAAAACTGCGTCTTTTTCCAATTAAAAATCCTCCATTCGAATGTATGAAAAACACTCAGCAGCGTTTGCCGGCGTTTCGGCTTGCTGCAAGATTAGCTTCAACAATAACTCTTGATGCTGCGTGATTACGCTCGATCATGGCTCTGTTTTCTGCCTGAATACGCTCGATCTGTGCCTGACCTGCCGCCATTCGAGACTGATGCTCTGCCGCACGTTTTTCGGCTGCTTCTCTGTAAGCTTCTTCACGGGCTGCCTGCTCAGCATTGAGGCGTTCCTTGGCTTCCTCAACTGTCTCACCGTCTCTTGTCAGGAAGGCGTCAACAAATTTATCTACTATCTTGGTAAATCCGCTGACGACACCATCTTCAACTTTCTGATACCCGCCGATAACGCCGTCTTCGATCTTCTGATAGCCTTCGATCACGACCTCTGCGGTCTTTCTTGCTGCCTTAGTGATTTTTGATGTAGCCATTATTCATTCTCCTTATTTCTTTATTTCGGTGTTTTCTCTCACCTGATGTCTGCATTTTAGGCCATCGTTGTTTTTGAATGTTTTAAGCTTTGTTTGAATTTTGTTAATTTGAAATAAAATAGCGGTGACGAAGATGCATTTCTCCGTCACCGCTATATGCCCGATACTATTTTTTCATGAGTTATTTATATATAGTCCAAATAGGATATTACACAGCTAACAACTGCACAGAAAAACCTTGCCAATGCTATAATTTATCAAAAGGGGGTGAATGGTGATATGCTTCAAGAAATGGAGAAGATATCGTCTTACGTTGAAAGAAAAAGGGGAGAAAAGTGTAACGAAAACGCCAAAAATCAAAAGAATTTCAGAAGAAGAAGCGAGCGATAAAACAAAAAGAAAAACGACCGTCAAACCCGCATAGTAAAGCGGTTTTAACAGTCGTTTCCTTGGTCGGAGTGGCGGGATTCGAACCCGCGGCCTCTTGGACCCGAACCAAGCACTCATACCAAACTGAGCTACACCCCGATTAATTAATGCCAAAATATGGTAACATTTATGCTCTGTTTTGTCAAGGTTTATTTATGCATATTTTAACACCCCAATTCCCTGAAAAATGCTGAAATTTTAACAATTATTAAAGATAAGCAATTTGCGTATTGTTATTATCAATATATTGTGGTATTATTAATTAATCAGGGCAACGTATAAGTGTAGCCTATAAAGGAGAGTATGTATGAACAACGTAATTCGACTGTTTGTAGAGAAAAAGCCAGGATTTGATGTTGAGGCGCAGAATTGCCTTTCTGACCTCAGGGTAAACCTGGGCGTCAAGGGGCTTGAATCCCTCAGATTCCTGAACAGATATGATATTTCCGGTCTTTACGGACAGGAACTTGAGACAGCTAAAGGCACTATTTTTTCCGAGCCTCCTGTTGATATGATCTATGAAGAGCAGTTTCCCGTAAATGAGGGAGATATTGTTTTTGCAACAGAGTATCTGCCCGGTCAGTATGACCAGCGTGCTGACTCTGCTGCACAGTGTGTATCTCTGCTCACTCAGGGCGAGCGCCCCGAAATCAGAACAGCAAAGGTTTATGTTCTGACCGGTGACATTGATGAGGAAACTCTCAGTAAGATAAAGAGCTACATCATAAACCCCGTTGAATCCCGCGAGGCTGCTGCGGAAAAGCCTGATACCCTTACTCAGGAATATCCTGTTCCCGAGAATGTAGAGGTTATTTTCGGATTTACTTCCTGGAAGAAGAAGCAGGTCGAGGAGTATCATTCAAAGCTCGGCTTTGCAATGACCAAGGATGACCTTGTATTCGTCCGCGACTACTTCCGTGATACTGAGCAGCGTGATCCTACCATCACCGAGCTTCGTGTTATCGATACATACTGGAGTGACCATTGCCGTCACACTACATTCCTTACCGAGCTTACCGACATTGAGATTGATGACAGCGGTCTTGGCGAGGTGATCAAAAAGGCATTCAAGGAATATCTTGATGCCCGTACTGAGGTTTACGGAGAAAACACCGAGCGTCCCATCACCCTCATGGATATGGGTACAATCGGCGCAAAGACAATCAAAAAGCGCGGTCTTCTCAATGACCTTGACGAGAGTGAAGAGATCAACGCCTGCTCCATTGAGGTGCCTGCAGTAATCGATGGGGAAGAGCAGAGATGGCTTGTCCAGTTCAAGAACGAGACCCATAATCATCCTACTGAGATCGAACCTTTCGGCGGTGCTGCAACCTGCCTTGGCGGTGCTATCCGTGACCCGCTGTCCGGACGAGCATATGTATACCAGGCTATGCGCGTAACAGGCTCCGGTGACCCCACTGCAGCCTTTGAGGATACAATGGAGGGCAAGCTTCCCCAGAGAAAAATCACAACCGGTGCAGCTGCAGGTTATTCTTCCTACGGCAACCAGATTGGTCTTGCAACAGGTCAGGTTACTGAGCTTTACGATGCAGGATATATGGCAAAGAGAATGGAGATCGGTGCTGTTGTAGGCGCTTCTCCCAAAGAAAATGTAAAGCGCGAAGTGCCTCAGCCCGGTGACATTGTAGTTCTCCTTGGCGGCAGAACAGGACGCGACGGCTGCGGCGGCGCAACAGGTTCATCCAAGGCACATACCGAGGAATCCCTTGAATCCTGCGGTGCAGAGGTTCAGAAGGGTAATCCTCCCACAGAGAGAAAGATTCAGAGACTTTTCAGAAAGCCCGAGGTTGCATCCATGATTAAGCGCTGCAATGACTTCGGTGCAGGCGGGGTCTGTGTTGCTATCGGTGAGCTTGCTGACGGTCTCAGCATCCGACTTGATGATGTAAGAAAGAAATACGACGGTCTTGACGGCACTGAGCTTGCAATTTCCGAGTCTCAGGAAAGAATGGCTGTTGTCCTGAAAAAAGAGGACGCAGAGAAGTTTATTGCTTACGCTGACGAAGAAAACCTTGAGGCATATGAGGTCGCATGGATTACAGAGAATCCCAGACTCAGAATGACATGGAGAGGCGAGGTTATCGTCAATATCTCCCGTGAATTCCTCAATACCAACGGTGTACGTCAGAAGGCAGAAGCAAAGATCCACGCTCCCAAGGCTGCTGATGATTACAGAACCAAGGTCCCCGCTGAGCTTGAGTGCATCACCCTTGCACAGGCTATGAAGAAGGATCTTGCAAGACTTAACGTCTGCTCTCAGAGAGGTCTCAGTGAGCGCCTTGACTCCTCAATCGGCGCAGCTACCGTTCTGATGCCCTTCGGCGGCAGAAACCAGCTTACTCCGGAGGAGGCAATGGTTGCAACACTTCCTCTTGAGCATGGCAAGACCGATACAGCAACAGCAATGAGCTACGGCTTCATTCCCGGTCATATGCGCTGGAGCCCCTTCCACGGTGCTGCATTCTCCGTTGTTGAATCACTCAGTAAGCTTGCTGCAGTAGGTGCTGACGCACTCTCTGCAAGACTTACCTTCCAGGAATACTTCGAGCGCCTTGGCGAGAAGGCTTCCCGCTGGGGCAAGCCCACAGCTGCACTTCTCGGTGCTCTCAAGGCACAGCTCAAGCTGGGCGTACCTTCCATAGGCGGTAAGGACTCCATGTCCGGTTCCTTCAATGATCTTGATGTTCCTCCCACTCTTGTAAGCTTCGCTCTTGCAATGACCAAGGCATCAAAGACAATTTCTGCCGCATTCAAGAAGACTGACTCCAGAGTTGTATTCTTCCCGATTCCCGTAAATGAAGAAACTCATCTGCCCAGATGGAAGAAACTTACTTCTCTTTACAATGAGTTCTTCTGCATGTGCGAGTCCGGCAGCGTTCTTTCTGCTTCCGTAGTCAAGGAAGGCGGTGTCTTTGCATCTGTAGCAAAGATGTCCTTTGGTAACGATATAGGCTTTAAGTTCTGCACAGGCGATGACAGAGAGCTTCTTTTTGCTCCTCTCTCCGGCGGTATTATAGCTGAGCTTTCTGATGGTGCTGAGATTCATGAATCTCTTGAATTTATCGAAATCGGTACCACTGCAAGCGCTGAAACAATCAGGATTGCTGATACTGAGCTTGAGCTTTCTGTTCTCAAGACAGCATGGAGCGAGACTCTTGAGGGTGTATTCCCTGTAAAGGCTGCAAATGAGCCTGAAGTTCACTCCATTCCGCTTATGAGCAAGAGAAATGTTCGCGGAATCTGCATTCCCAGATACGCGAAGCCCAGAGTATTTATTCCCGCATTCCCCGGCACAAACTGCGAGGTCGATTCTGCAAGAGCATTTGAGAGAGCGGGTGCAGAGGCAAAGATTCTGGTTGTACGCAACCTTACACCTTCTGCAATTGAAGAAACCATCCGCGAAATGGTAAAGTGCATTGAAGAGTCCCAGATAATCATGTTCCCCGGCGGATTCTCAGGCGGCGATGAGCCTGACGGTTCCGGTAAGTTCATTGCAACTACCTTCAGAAATCCCCTTGTTGCTGAGGCTGTCACAAAGCTTCTTGAGCAGAGGGACGGTTTGGTTCTCGGTATCTGCAACGGCTTCCAGGCACTGATCAAGCTTGGTCTCCTGCCTTACGGCAAGATCTGTGATATTACCGCAGAAAGCCCCACACTTACATTCAACACCATCGGCAGACATATCTCCCGTATGGCATATACCAGAGTTGCATCTGTAAAGTCTCCCTGGCTTGCAGGCTGCAATATAGGCGATGTTCATGCAATCCCCGTATCTCACGGTGAAGGACGCTTTGCTGCAAGCAGCGAGGTTGTTGCACAGCTTCTTGCCAACGGACAGATTGCAACCCAGTACACCGACTTCAACGGTGTGCCTCAGGGATCTTCTGACTGGAATCTCAACGGCTCTGTCATGGCAATCGAAGGTATTACTTCACCTGACGGAAGAATCCTTGGTAAGATGGGTCACTCTGAGCGTCGCGGCGATAATCTTTACGCCAACGTTCCCGGTAATAAGGATCAGAAGCTGTTTGAGTCCGGTGTTGCATACTTCTCATAATGGAGAATTGAAATGGCTGTTAACAACAAGGCTAAAAAACAGAAAAGAGATAATTTTCTAAAGCTTTATACACGAACCTGTGACAGGGTCTACTGCTATGCCTATGAGTGTACATTCAATGGTTTTGATGCAGAGCTGATTTCAAGAAATGCATTTGTGCTTATGTATCAGAATCTGTCACAGCTTCGTCACAGCACAAGCGTAGATGCCTGGCAGCGCGACTGCGTCAGACAGGCATTCCGTGCGCTGGTGCGCTCCAACAGGCTTTCCATGATGCATGAGGGTGATTCAAAATCCACCCCTAATCCTCTTACTGACGAAGAAAAGGATAATCTCTGGAGAGCTATCAATAAATACGGCAGTATTGACCCCTGGCGCCTTGTACCGGTGCCGGGTCAGACTTCTGCGATAACTGTTCTCAAGGACAGATATATATCTGATCTCAGCAATAAGTCTGTTGCAGACATTGCAAAGGTGGTTCTTATTGCACTGCTTTCTGTGGCGGCAGTAATTGGCGTTGTTTTTCTTGGAATTAATCTTATTGCAGGTAAGTCAACCATAACGGTTGAGCCAATGCAGGAGATATTCCTTGAAGAAAGAAGCTATACTGTTTCCTCGCAGGTAAACGTTCAGGTTGATTATGATGCCCTTGAACAGATGGTTGAATCGGCAGAAAAGGAAGCAAGCTGGCAGGAGTATCAGTCGATGCTTGAAAGCCGTGCGAATATGAGCTCGGTTGTTTCTGCAGAGTATGTTATCGCTTCCTCCGATCCGCTCCTTTATGCTGCGGATGTTACCAGCTCCAGACCGCTTGTATATGCAAGTGCAGAGGAGATAGGCATGACTGCAGGAGCTGAAAAGCTGACCGGTGATGCCGAAATTGACACCTTTATTGCCGAAATGATTGATGATATGGATCTCAGCGGAGATACTGATACTGAGATCATTGCAAAGATTTATGAATATGTAGGAACTCATATCGTCTATTCTGATGATGATGTATCCAGCATTAGCGTAAATGACTATGTAAAGTACTATATTCTTAACCATAAAGGCGACAGCAGGCATTATGCCGCAGTTCTGGCAACAGTACTCAATGCCTGCGGCTATGAATGTGAGGTTGTTTCAGGCTATTTTGTTATCAACAGCGGAACACAGTATGAGAAAAATGTTGATCACTACTGGAACAGACTCAATCTTAACGGCATGTACTATTATCTCGACCTCGAAGCAGACTGCAATGCAGCAGGAACACAGGTCAGATACTATTACTTTATGGCAACCAGAAACAACCAGCTCTGGGATATTTTCCAGAGGGACCATGTAATGAATTAAGGAAGTGATTTTGTGGCAAAGGTCATACTGCTGACCCATACTCCGAATCCTGATAAGACAGTAGCTGCAGCCGCAAAGCTGTGCTATTCCTCCTCTGATATTGAGGGGCTGTACAACGGTCTCTCTGATGAAAAGGTTAAATCCTTTGTCGGTATGCTTGCAGAAATAGGGCATGAGAGTCCTATTGAGCATGCAACCTTTACCTTTGGCATTGAGGGAGTATCCCGTTCACTTCTTGCACAGATCACCAGGCACAGAATCGCTTCATACAGCGTTCAGAGCCAGAGATATGTCAAGATTGATGAGTTTGAATATGTAACTCCTCCTGAAATTGCAGCAGACCCTGAGGCTGCGGAGATATTCAAAAATGCCATGGACAGGGATATGGAAGACTATCAGCGTCTGACAGATATCCTTATGGCAAAGCATAAGAAGACCCTTATGGATTCAGGTCTTGACGAAAAGGAAGCTTCAAAGAAAGCAGAGAAGATGGCTATTGAGGACGCCAGATTTGTGCTTCCCAATGCTGCTGCAACCAAGATAGTAATGACCATGAATGCAAGAAGCCTGCACAATTTCTTTGCTCATCGCTGCTGCAACCGCGCACAGTGGGAGATCAGAGATGTTGCCTGCCAAATGCTCAGGCTGGTCAGTGAAGTCTCTCCGTCACTTTTCGTAAAGTGCGGACCTCCGTGCCTTTACGGGGCATGCCCTGAAGGAAAAATGACCTGCGGTAAGGTAAAAGAAGTCAGAGAGTATTTCTCTGATTTGCGTAAAGGTTGATTGTTATGGGAAAACTGATTGTTATTGAAGGGCTTGACGGCAGCGGAAAGGGAACACATACTGCTGCGGTTTATGATAAGCTTGTTGAGATGGGTATTGCTGTTCGCAGAGTGACCTTCCCTGATTATGAGCAGCCCTCTTCAACTCTTGTTAAGATGTACCTGGACGGCAGATTCGGCAAAAATCCCGGTGATGTAAATCCCTATGCCGCATCAAGCTTCTTTGCGGTTGACAGATTTGCAAGCTATAAATCCTTCTGGCAGGAGGATTATGAGAATGGTACACTTATTCTCTGCGACAGATATACCACTTCAAATATTCCCTATCAGATGCCAAAGCTCCCCCGAGAGCAGTGGGATGAGTTCCTCATGTGGCTGTATGATTATGAGTATGAGAAGATGAATCTGCCAAAGCCCGATGCTGTAATCTATCTTGATGTACCGCCGGAAATAGCTCAGAAAAAAATGAGTGAAAGATATAACGGCGATGAATCTAAAAAGGATATTCATGAAAGCGATCTTGATTTCCAGAGAAGTTGCTATGAGGCAGTAAGATATGCATCTGACAAGCTTTCCTGGATTCGCATCGAGCTTACAGAAAACGGCGATATGCTTTCTATTGAAGATAATCAGAAAAAAGTATTTGGTGCATTGAAGAAAAGCGGGGTTATAGATGACTGAGTTTCGCGTACCTGCACTTGAAGATAAATGCAGGATGGATGAAATACTGTCAAAATCAAGTGTTGAAGGTAGTTTTTACTCATTTGCTGCGATATATATATGGGCAGAAAGGTATCACAAAAAGATTGCCTTTCATAAAGACGCATTGCTTACTTCGGGAATGTCGGAACCAATGGGACATTTCTTTCTGTATCCCGCAGGAGAGTATGACCTGGACGAAATGCTCGAAATTATGAGGGAAGAGGCAAAAAGAAATGATTCTGAGCTTAGAATCGTTGCCGAATCCTTGCAAGTAAAAGAGCTTTATAGCAAATATCCCGATGCTTTTGTTATTGAAGAGAGCAGAGGTGACTGGGATTATGTATATAATTCCTCCGATCTCGCAGAACTGCCGGGAAACCGCTATCACAGAAAGCGCAATCATGTTTCAAGACTTATAAAAAAGCACCCTGATGCAGTGTTTTCGCTGGTTCCTATAACTGAGAATAACATTGCGCAGTGTATGGAAATAGAAGAAGCATGGATAAGAGACAAGGGAGACGATCTCGATTTTGAGAGTGTTTCCTGCGCGCTCTATAATATGGACAAGCTTGGTTTGAGCGGCGGAATACTGTTGATGGATGACAAGCCTATAGCCTTTACAGCTGGAGAGCCTATCGGAAAGGACACATTTGTCATTCACATAGAAAAAGCACTGTCAGGATATGACGGTGCATATCAGATGATCAATCAGTATTTTGCAAAAACCATAGCAGATAAGTATCGATACATCAACCGTGAGGAAGATATGGGAATTGAAGGACTGAGAAGTTCAAAGATGTCATATCTGCCATGCAAAATGATTGAAAAATTTGTAATCACCGAAAGGAAAGTGAGCCGTTGATTACTCTTGCAAGGGATGGAATGCGTCCCGATATCGAAAGAATATGGAGGCTTTGCTTTCCTGAAGACCCCATTGAATATGTTCGCTACTTTTTTGAACACAGGTACAATCCGAATACCTGTATAGTTTACATTGATAATAACAGTGGCAGACCTGTTGCCATGGTTCATGTAATGGAGCTTATGGTTACTGATGACAGCGAGATAAAAACCGGTCAGTATCTGTATGCAGCAGCTACACGTCCCGATTTTCAGGGGCAGGGAATAATGACAAAGCTCATTGCCGCTTCAAACAAATATGCTGAAACCAAGAGATACACTTATTCAGTTCTGATACCTGCCAGTCACAATCTCATGAAGTTTTATGAGAAGAGAGGGTTTTACAGGTGTTTTCAGAACAGGTCGATAACCTTTGCCAGATCTGACATGACAACACTTGCACAGTACAGAGGCTTTGAGGGCAAAACAAAGACTGTTGTGCTTGGCGACAGCGAGCTTGCAGCATTCAGAAGAAATGTCCTTATAGACAGGGAAGGTTATGTAACATGGGGAGATAAGGCAGTGTCCTTTGCCATGGGCGCCCATGAAGCTGCAGGAGGACGTATTATTTCGCTGCAGAAGGGATTTACTGCTGCCTACGCGTTCTGCGCTCAGTACGGCAGTGAGGTAAGTATTTCTGAATTCATTGCCCCTGAAGAGCTTACTGTTTCACTGTGCAGAGCAATTCTTGATGCATATCCCGATGCAGACAGCTTCTCATTGAGAGTGCCTGTCAGCAATGACTTTTTTGCACCATACGGAGATGTGTCGGATTATGGAATGATCAAAGCTACAAACGGAAGAAAACCCACAAACCTGCTCACGCTGACAGGAAGGCATGCGCCTTACCTTGGATTGGGACTTGACTGAAAGGAGAACAATCATGATATATATATATCTTGCGGACGGCTTCGAAGAAATGGAGGCCCTTGCACCTGCTGACCTGCTCAGACGCGCAGGCAGAGAGGTAAAGCTTGTGGGCGTAGGCGGTAATAAAATCAGAGGAACTCACAATATTTTTGTTGATACAGATATTAATGCAGAAGATACAGATCTCACTGATGCAGAGCTTGTTATCCTTCCCGGAGGCGGTCCGGGATATGATAATCTCGATAACAGCCCCGAAGTGGACAAAGCTGTAAAATACTGCTATAATAACAATATTCGCATTGCTGCAATATGCGCAGCCCCCATGGTGCTTGGAAAAAGAGGAATTCTCAAAGGGAAAAAAGCAACATGCTATCCCGGCTTTGAAGAATACCTTGAGGGTGCTGATTTTACAGGCGAAGGTGTTGTGACCGACGGACTTGTCACAACAGGAAAAGCAGCTGGATGGTCGGTTGATTTCGGACTTGAGCTTGTGAAGCTTCTTGTTTCAGATGCAGCTGCAGATAAGCTCCGTGCATCACTGTATCCGCAATGATGAAAACTGATATCAGACAGGTAAAGCGCGAAAAGCGCGAAGAGATCAAAGCCTGGAGACGCAATCTCATGGGCGAAGAGAAGCTTCAGCTTGACAGTGCAATTGCTGAACGTTTTTTCAACAGCTATGTCTATAAGAAAACCCGACAGGTATTCATCTATGTATCAACTGCCATTGAAGTTGATACTGTTGAGATTATCAGACGGGCTGCTGAGGAGGGCAGAAAAATAGCCTGCCCCAGGTGTGTTGACGGCACCCGCGAAATGGAATTCTATTATATAAACGGCGTTGAGGATCTTGAACCCGGTACATTCGGAGTACTGGAGCCCGTAGCAAACAAGGAAAATCTTGTTACGGATTTTTCCAACGGAGTGTGCGTTGTTCCGGGGCTTTCCTTTGACTACGGCGGATACCGCCTTGGTTACGGAAAGGGTTATTACGACAGGTTCCTTGCGGGGTATAACGGATTTACCTGCGGACTGTGCTATTCCGAAAATGTTGTAAAATACCTTCCTCACGGAAGGTATGACCGCCATGTCGGACTACTTATTACGGACAGATTCAGCAAAAGATGCAAATAAACCGGGAAGCGGTCAGCTCCCCGGTCATTGCGGTTATCAGTCGTTGCAGCATCCGAGAGCAACGATGATGATAAGAAGGATCCAGATAAGGTTATCGCCGCAGAATAATTTATTGAGACACATTTTGTTTCACCTCACTTGAATTGTGGTCACTACATTCTATGTCATAAGCCCGGGAAGTGTTACGCATTCTGTCGGGCGTGGAAAGGATGATGCTTGCTATGAATAACGGCAACAACAGAAATGTACATCAGTCAGACGAAAGCAAAAAGGCATTCAGAGTAACAATCTCTGATGAGGATTATACCGCAGGCGGCGGTGAGTATGACCGCCAGGGACAGCAGTATTATACTCCCAACCGTCAGCAGGGGGCCTACAGACAGCAGAACTCACCCTACCGTCAGCAGGGTTCGGGATACAGGCAGCAGGGAGGACAGAGACCTCCTGCAAGGAATAATGAGTATGAGCAGAAGAGTGTTCGTTCCAGTGTTCCTGCTCAGCCTGCCCGCAGAGATGCAAATCAGCCCCAGCCTTACCGTCAGCAGGTTCAGCCTCAGCTGACCAGAACAAGAACTGTTACCACAAGAACAGGTGAACGTTTTGAGATTCCCGAGGAAACTGCAATTCCGCCGAAAATCATGCGTAAAAACAGCAAGAACACAAAGAGCAAGGGATGCGTAATTGCTCTTGTCTATGCTGCGATTGTATGCTCTATTTCTGCTTTGCTGTCCTTCTATATCATTGTAGGACTGAATGATATGTTCGGACTGGTCAAGGAAGAATCTGAGATCACAGTTGATATTCCAAAGGATGCTTCCCTTGATGATGTTACCCGTATTCTTGACGATAACGGAATCGTTGAATATCCCTTCTTCTTCAAGATTTACGCAGGATTTACAAATGACACCTCTTTCAAGGCTGGTACCTTTGTTCTTAACACAAAATCCGACTATGACCAGATCATCCGTAAGCTGACCAAGCCCGCAACGGCAGATAACAGTATCGTAAAGGTAACGATACCCGAAGGATACACCGTTGAGCAGATAGGCGATCTTCTTGAGGAGTACTGTGTCTGTGAGAAGCAGGCGTTTATAAACTCTGTTCAGTATGCGGATTTCTCAAGCTACGACTTTGTAAACTATATTCCCAAGAGCGATACCAGAATATACAGACTTGAGGGTTATCTTTTCCCCAGCACCTATGACTTCTACATCTGGGGCGGCTCCAAGCATGCTATAGGAAAGCTTCTTTCTGCGTTTGAGGATAATGTCCTCAAGGGCAGCGATTATGATTTTGACGCTATAACAAACGACAAATCACTGTCATCGGACAAGAAGAAGTCCAAGAAGGAAAAGCTCGGCAAGAAGCTTGATGAAATTATCATTATGGCGTCTGTTGTAGAGCGAGAAGTTCCTGATCCTGAGGATATGAAGAAGGTTGCATCTGTTTTCTATAACAGACTCAAGAACCCCAAGGTTCAGGGTACGGGCGGTATGCTTCAGTCAGATGCTACCAGATGGTACCCCTTTGCAACTGCAACAGCACTCAGAGAGTCGGATAAGATCACTTCCTCTGAGAAGGAAAACTGGATCAACAACCACAAGGGCAGCTACACAATGACTGCAACAAATCCCACAACAAGCGTGTCTGAGACAAAGACCTTTGATACCTCTCTGTACGACACCTATGTAATAGCAGGTCTGCCCGCAGGTCCCATCTGCTGTCCTGGACTCAACTCCATTACAGCAGCAAAATCACCTGCAAAAACTGACTATTACTTCTTCTTCTCCAAGAGTGACGGAACCACGCTGTTTGCGGAGACCTACTCACAGCATGAGGCTAATATAAGGAGCGGAAGCTGATGACAGAAAAATTCAAGCCGGAGCTTCTTGCTCCGGCAGGAGATATGGACAGTCTCATTGCCGCAGTCAGCTTTGGCGCGGATGCGGTTTATCTTGCCGGCAAGAGATTCGGAATGCGCGCAGCGCCTGATAATTTCACTGCCGAAGAGCTTGAATATGCCGTAAAATATGCTCATGACAACAACGTAAAGGTTTACCTGATATGCAACTGCGTTCTGAGAAATGATGAAATTGATGATCTTCCTGCTTTTCTTGAAGATGCGCAGAAACTCAGGGTTGACGGTCTTATAATCAGTGACCTTGGAGTTATGTCAATGGCAAAGAAATATGCTCCTGATGTGCCGATTCATATTTCGACTCAGGCTGGCGTCGCAAATTACATGACTGCGAAGGTCCTTGAGGAAATGGGGGCTGCAAGAGTTGTTCTTGCCCGTGAGCTCTGCTTTGAGGAAATTGAAGGAATTCACGACAAGGTATCGGAAAACCTGGAGATAGAATGTTTTGTTCACGGTTCGATGTGTGTATCATTTTCAGGGCGCTGTCTGCTTTCAAATTATCTGAACGGACGCGATTCCAACAGAGGCGACTGCTCCCAGCCCTGCAGATGGAAATATGCACTTATGGAAGAGAAGCGCCCCGGCGAGTACTTCCCGATATTTGAGGATAATTACGGAGCTCATATACTCAATTCAAGAGATATCTGCATGATTTCGCATGTTCCCGAGCTTGTGAAAGCGGGAGTAACAAGCTTCAAAATAGAGGGAAGAGCAAAATCGCCTTACTATGTTGCTGTAGTTACAAATGCATACAGGGCGGCAATCGACGGATATATGAATTCCGGCGATGACGATTACACCCCTGATGACTGTATTATAGAGGAGCTTGAAAAGGTAAGCCACAGAGAATATTCCACAGGCTTCTATCTGGGACACGAGCCCGGTCAGGTGTATGATAACGGCGGTTATGTAAGGGAATATGAGGTAGCAGCAATGGTTATCGGCTGCAGCGATGGATATATTCATGCTGAGCAGAGAAACAAGATTTTCAGAGGGGATACCCTTGATGCTCTGCCTCCTAAGGGGATGCCTGTGCTGCTGCAGGCAGAGGTACTCCTTGATGAAGAGGGAAATGAAATAGACAGCACTCCGCATCCGACTATGAAATACAGAATAAAGTCAGATATTGTGCTGCCCAAGGGTACTTACCTGCGTAAAAGAAAATAAAATCAAGCTGCTTTTTGGAAATATTCCGAAAAGCAGCTTTTTTCACTGTTCACTGAAAGATAATTTGCCTTAATATAAGTATAAAATATACATAAATTCATTAATAATTTCTTTACAAATGAGATGTGTTGTGATAAAATCAATGTGTATATGTATGCGCTTTAATTTTCACTGTGCGCATTTTAAATATTATGCTGTTTTGCATTCGAAAACGAATTGCAAAGGGGGCGCAAAAGCATGAGCGATATCCTGGATGAGAACAAGGAAAAAGATGAAATTGCTGAAAACGAAGACGGTATGCTTATCATTTTTCCTGATGAAAATGACGACGAGGAAGAAGAAACAGCGGCAGCTGAAGAAGATGACGATGATGGTGAATCATTCAGTCTCTCCTTCGGTAAGGTAAATGCTGCGCGTAAAGAAGAAGAGTTCAGCTTTATGCCGTTTCTTAATATTCCTGAAGTTGTTGATGAAGAAGAGGAAGACGACGATGACGGGGAAGGTTTTTCGCTGTCATTCGGAAAGGTGTCTGCAGCAAAAAAGGAACGCGACTATGTCTATATGCCCTTCCTTAATGTGGATGAATCAGCTGCTGAAGAGGAAGAGAAGCAGGACGAAGATGACGACGATGATGACGATTCCGGTATCGACGTTGTCGGCGGTGATCTCTTTGATATGGCACCCCTCAAAACAAGGGAGTCTTCTTCAAAGGCTAAGAACACAGACAGAGGTTCTTCAAAAGCACAGCAGAGCGGAAAGAAGCAGCCTCCTCAGAAGAGAGGCAAGGGTGGAACTGCTCAGCAGAAGAAAAAGCCTCAGAAGAATTCTGCACCTCAGAAGCCCAATAAAGTTCAGCAGATTCTGGCTCAGATGGATCCCGATATAATCGCGTCTGTATCCTCTGACCCCAGACAGATGATTCTGCTCGAAGAGACAATAAGAAGCGAACTTATCAAGCAGGCAGCGCACAATGCTGTTGCAAGAGAGCTTGGTGTCGATACTCCCGAGGTCAGAGAACCTCAGAAGAAGAGACCTGCTCAGCAGGGCAAACAGAGAAATGGCGGAGGACAGTCTAAAGCACCTGCAGGGCTTAATTTCTCAAGACAGCAGATTCCCCAGAGAAAGACTACCCCTGTTTCCATTGCTGATACAAGCACAATCTCTGAGTTCGGCGTAACTGCGCCGCCGGAGCCTGCGCCGGCACCTGTTCCTGCAGCACCGGTACAGACTTCGATTCCCGTTGTGCAGCCGCCGGTTCAGCAGATTCCGAGCAATCCTGTTCCTTCTCAGCCCGTTATTGTACAGCAGCAGATACCCCCTCAGCCTGTACAGCAGCAAACTCCTTCAGTTGCTGCACAGAGCGCTCCGAGAAAGAACTATACACCAACTTCTCCTGCTGCCATCAGAGCAGCTATGAAGTCAGGTGCAATCTCCTTTGATACTGCCGCTCAGGCTGCTGAGTCCGCCTCAGAGTCTCCTGTAAGCTCTGCTCAGGCTGCCCAGAACAGAAAGAGACTGGAAATCCAGAAACAGATGGGAGAAAAGCGAAGCGGCTGCGTTATCGGTGCAATCGGTCTGCTTATGGTGGTTTTCATCGGCATTATTGCTCTTATAAGCGGTGGAGACATCATGAAGCAGTGCAGCTATAACGAAAGCTTTTCCAGTGCTCAGGTCATGGTCGAAAACGGTGACTATGAAGGTGCTATAGAGGTCCTTAATGAGATCAAGGGCTACTCTCAGACCGCTTCTTTGCTCAACGAGTGTTACTATGCTCTCGGTCAGCAGGCACAGGCAGAGGGTGACTACGAAACAGCAATTGCATATTACAGAAGCACTGTTGATTTTGATACTGCACTGCGCAGCAGACTTGATCTGCAGAAGGAAATGGCAGACAGTTACCGTACATCAGCAAGTGAGCTCAATGATTCCGAGCTTTATCAGAAGGCATACAGTCTATATGTGGATATTCTTTCGGATGCTGAGGCAAATGAAGGAATACTGACTGATAATGAACTGAAAGAGATACAGAACAAATCTGACGCAGCGCGTTTTGATTACGCCAAGATTCTTTTTGAGAAGGAAGAGTACCTCGAGGCAAAGGGACATTTTGAAGAACTCATGTATTCTTCCTATTCAGAGGCGGATAATTGGTATTACAACACACGTTACTGCTTGGGACGTGTATATTTTGAGAATATGGATTATCTGTCAACTGTCCAGGAGCTTGATTGCTTTGAAAACAGCCGTAACGGACTTGAAGATGCGGAATACGCCAAAGCAGTTGCTTATCTTGCTCTTTCGAGACTTTACAGAATCGATGAGACTGCAGATGCAGACACATCAACGCTTCAGCAGCTTTTCTCATTGTTTATGAAGGCTAATGAAGATATTGAATCAGGCGATCTTGCCGATGAACTCAGAAGAGGAATGTCTTCTCAGAAGTTTGATGCTATCAAGCTGATCGGATTCTGGAGAAATGATAACGAGAACTACATTGTATTCGAAAATGGCGAGATTTCATTCTATCTGGTCAACGAAATCAATGGCGGTGTCGCTGAAATATTCTCCGATGAGATTTCAATCAACGACAACAAGTTCTCAGTTGTCGTTGGAGGAAAAGAAGCAACGATAATGGAAAGCATTTCCTTTGATTCAACCTATGAGATGTCACCCGGAGTCCTGATATTTGTCAACCCCTATGACGGCAAGACATACAGGATGCACAGATTCAGATAATGGCCAGCTCGCGGAAAGGAGAGGTCCAATGAGAAATAATAAATTTATCCGTGTGATTTCCATGACGGTAATTGCGTTGATGCTGTTTTCTGTTATGTTGATTTCAGGCGGCTGCTCGATTACCGATAATCCAGGATTTACCGTGGATCTGCATACCAGAATGGAAGTATCGGGCGATTTCCGTGGCGTGAGAATCATGACGGTGTCCTTTGATAAGTCACTGGTGCTTTCGGGTCTTGAATCCATGGAAAAGCTTGAGAGTCTGGTGGAGTCCTATCTTCCTGACTGCCTTGATGGCGAACTCATCGACGATGAGAACGGAACAAGATACAAACTCACCCTTGAGTTTTCCTCCATGGATGACTATGTCACAAAAATTGAAAGTCTGCTGGGAAGAAAACCGACAGTGGTTTTTGAAACCTCTGACGAGGTCTTTATGAAGGGGCTTACCTTCCAGGAAGATTTTGAAAGTAAAGAGCTGTTCTCCTTTGTAGATGTCAATTCAGTGGTCAGCGGTTTTGTCAGTAATGCCGATATCAGCGAGAGCGATATTCAGGTTGCTGCTGCATTCATAAAGCAGACAGGTGTTCTTATCAGCGTTGACGATAAGGAATATCAGTCAGAGGGCGGCAAGGTTGATGTAACTGAAGGCAAGGCTACCATGATATCTAAGGTCAGCTTCAAAACTGTTCTTAAATCTACAGGTTATATTGAAAGAACCATTGAGTTCCGTATGATTCCTGAGATTGACCAGAACAGATATACTGAGATTATCACTTACTTTGAGTCTGTAAAGCCTGAGACCTCTGAGGTCAGAGCAGGTGAGCTGTCATCATCTCCTGTTATTTCGGTTCAGTTCAAGAGCCGGGATGCTGCGGAGATGGCAGAAAAGACATCACAGATTCTTGGTGATGTATGTACAGCAGAGTTTGCAGATGCAACCGATGCAAGCATTCCTTTTGCTTCGGTTGAAAAGCTGAGTGAATATATCAGCTTCTCAAAGCTTTGTCTGGATTCTCAGATGCCTTTTTCCTACAATGTAGTGTCGGAAATCGGTTCGCCTTCAAGCATGGTTGTAGAGATCGACGGTACTGCTGTTGATTCCCAGCCTACCCTCGGAGGAAACACTCTTGACTATGGCTCACAGGCATCCTATGTTTCTATCTCTACAGGATACCAGAGCATAAGTACAGCAAGTCTTGTTTATTACAACCTTATTGCTCACGGCGATGATGAATATACCAGAGAGATTTACATCATCATGGACGATGCAACCTCTACAGAGGTACTTGAAAATATCAAGGCTTATTACGATTCAAAGAATTCGCTGAATACCGAAATAAATGTCCTGCTGAACGGTTTTTCAGAAGCATTTACTTCTCCCTGTGTTGAGATTTCCATCCATGGCAACGCCAAGGAGATAATCAGGGCAGAGGATATGCTTTTCGGTGGAGCGACCGAAAGAAAGATTACCTATTCCCGAGACAAGAGCATCATAAATACTTCCCCCAATACAACCCTTTGCGATGTTTATGATATTTCATCTCTTCTGAGTATGACCAATGTAACGTCATACTATTATGCGTTTGTTTCTGACGATGAACTTCGCAGCGGTGCTGTTGAGACTGCACTGTCTTCCTATAGCGTGGAAGTAGAGGATAATTATCTCGGATTCATGATGTCGGACGGTACAGCAAAGGTTATATTTATCGGTGGCTATACAAATACCGATGCTATTATCTTTATCATACTTCTCGTTCTCTTTATAATCCTTCTTCTTGTTCTTGCAGCTATACTTGTATTCAAGTATCTCAAGGCAAAAGCAGGAGAGGGAGAAGAGCCTGAGCCTGAAAAGAAAGAACCCTTCCCTGTGGAGATTCAGGAAGAGCCCGAAGAGGTAAAAGAGGAAGAGCCTGTAGTGGAGCTTCCGCCGCCGCCTCCTCCCGTAAGAGATCTGACTGCAGTTCTTGATGAGGAAGAAGAGCCCGAGGCACCTATAGAGATTGAGGTGTTCCCGCCGACTACTCCTGAACCTGTGATTATTGAGGTTGAAGAACCCGAGGAAGAAAAGCCTGAAGCACCAAAGAAGGTTACAATTAAACCTATTATCCCCATTTATGCTGTTCCTCAGCCTGAAGAAGAGCCTGAGAGCGAGCCTGAACCCGCTCCTGAGCCTGTTGTAATTCCTGCACAGGAGCCTGAAGAACGCTTTGATGAGCGCAACCGTGCGCCCGAGGTTCCTTTTGAAAGATCGCCTTTCGAAGAGGAATATGACCGTGAATTTGCTGAAGCGGAAATGGCTGAAACTGAAAAGGCTGATACCTATACCGATCAGGATATGCTTGATGATCTTGAAGCTCTTGGATTGCTCGACGAATATATTGAGCGTACATCAAAGGTGAAAATCAAGGTTAAGAAGCACAAAAAAGACTGACAGTCAATATTAAAAACCGCTTGGGATTTCCCAAGCGGTTTTTGTTGTTATCTGTTTTGCGTGTGATTGCCGTACAGCTTTTAATCAGCAGTTTCTCTTGTGATTGTGTACTCAACCTCGATGGTTTCTTTTGTTACAATATCTTCAACGGTGAGAACTACAGTAACAGGATGAGTAACATTTACATTGGTGCCTGTAATAAGATCAGGAGATGATACTGAAGTGAAGTTGACTGTAAAGGTCAATGTGTTCCAGCCGACATTGGGAACTACTTCGCCTTCAGAGCAGCTTACAACGCCTGTAATTGCGCTTCTGTCAAATTCACAGTCATCCTTGATATCAAGAGTGAAGGTTCCGCTCATTTCGTTGATATCAATCACAGAAATATTCTTTCCTGCAACGGGAGGATTGTTCTTTACAAACTTGCACTTAAGAGTAATGGTGTCGCTGCTGATCCAACCGTCAGAACAGGTGAGAGTGATGGTTTCGGAGAATCTTTCATTGCGCTCGGGGTTAACTCTGAGCAGAACGGTGGAAAGTCCGTTTGTGAAGCTAATGTAGTTTCCTTCGGGCGTTCTGCCATCCTCGGTGAGAGAGCTTGTTACAGTCCAGTTAAGAATATCGCCGTCAGCATCTGTTGAGGGAAGGTTGATGGTATACCAGCCGTTTTCGCCGGCATAGCATACAAACTCCTGAGAATAGTCGTCAGATTCAGGAATGTTGTTGTAAAGAGAGACAGTATAACGGTAATTCTCAGAGGTGAGCAGACCGTCTGAAACGCTGAAATCGAAAGATACCGAGTGACCGCGGTAATCTGCGTCTATAAAGAGCATAAAGTTTCCGGAAGGAGAAAGTGTAACTTTGCAGTCAGTCTGATTGGTTACAGTATAGCTGAGCTTATCCCCCTGAGCATCTGTGGCGCTGAGGGTACCGAACAGATATCCGGTATTTGTGGGAGTGTGAAGAACAGTTGCATAGAGCTGAGTCGGGTCAGGGCAGAAGGGTGCGCTGTTGACAACGATAACAGGTACAGAAATTTCACTGGTAAGCCCGTAATCATCGCTTATGCAGAGATCCACACTGTCAACGCCGACAAAGCCATTTGATGCAGTGAGGATGAGATTGTTGTCGGAATCTACTGCCGCTGCTATGTTTTCGCTCTCGGACAGGACTGAAACACTGCAGTTTCTGCCTGCGGGAAGTGAGCCGGCAAGAGGGAAGGTTCTGGTAGAATCGTGACCCATGGAAAGCTCATTTACGGACATTACGGGAGATACTACAGCTTCGCCGCTGCCTGTGATAAGAAGAGAGCTCTGCCTGCCTTCGCTGTCTATGAAGTGCATGGTTTTGCTGCTGCCGTTGGGGACATTGATAATGTAATTTCCGTCATCTGAAGTAGTGTAATTGAGTATGTCAGCAGAGCTTACAGATGATGTTCCGTCAGTTGTCTTTACTGAAACAGTAACAGCAGAATAGGTGTCATAGGATTCGGTGCTGACAATATCTATCGAAGGAGCAGAGGGTATTGCGTCACTTACCCTGAAATGTTTCACAAAGTCAAGCCCGCCTGTACCCTTGATATTTACTTTGTAATAGCTGTCAGAGTTTGCCATCATTACCCAGTATTCTGAACCGCACTGATATGCGTTGGAGATGATGGAAGAGTTCTCGGCGGAATATGTAACACTTGAGACCAGGTTGCTGTCAGGTCCCGAAATGTGAATCTGAATCGGAACACATCCGTTGGATGCTTCCACCGGTACAAAATCAACATCAATAAGGCTGTTTGAACCGGGAATAAAGACAGCAGAGCCTGAGGAATCATAGGCAGTGGACTTATCGGTGAGCAGGTCTGTGGGATCGCTCCAGATAAAGAAGATAGCACCGCAGATGAAAGCCAGAACAACCAGCAGGATAAGACCTGATTTGGTACCGGTATAGAGGGGGGCAAATCTGGGGGTTATCGATTCTGCCTTTGCACATGCTTTGCTTACTATTCTGTGCTCGACTTCTTCGCTGGGAGGATAGACTGTAAAGGGCTCAGAGTCTTCGTTCTCAGCTGACTTCTTTGCAAACAGCCTTGAGGTTTTCTTTTCTTCTTCCGGCGAAGTGTTTGCAGCACTCTTTGGTTTCCCGTCAGAAGAGAGAGTAAAGTCAAGAGTGTCCTTCTGTTTGCTGCTGAGGAGAGAACGCAGTGAAAGCTCAACGGCAGTACGCTCCGTTATAGGATTCTTTTCTGCCTCGAAGTGCTTTTTGTTTTTCAGAACGGTAAAAAGTGCATTCACAGCAAGCTTTTCTGCTTTGTGGCTGTTATGGGTAGCAGCGAGAGCCTGCATGAAGGCAAATACAGCATTGTTTTTTGCAAACCGTTCAAAGGTCGTAAAATCAAGCTCGTAATTAAAATTCAACGGC
This sequence comes from Acutalibacteraceae bacterium, assembly GCA_045604945.1. GTDB lineage: Bacteria > Bacillota > Clostridia > Oscillospirales > Acutalibacteraceae > JAISGQ01. Next base: position 20,881 of record JAZUPA010000102.1, on the reverse strand, counting down.
ATATTAACACCACCGATTCATAATAATATATACATATTGATATTACACCAAAAAATCCCATAAGGCAACTGTTAGTTTCATATAATGTGAATTTTCAGGGAGAACAAAAGAATAAGGTTCCCATATGGCAACCCTATTCTTTTACAGCAGCAGAACTGAGAGAGGTGACCATGAGTTTCTGGCTTACCACAAAGAAAACAATAAACGGTACGGCAACAAGAAGCGAGCCTGCTGCGAAGGTGGTGAATTCGTTCTTTTTATCTGTAACAAAAGAAAAAAGTCCGAGAGCAAGTGTCTGCTTTTCAGCAGAACGAAGGGTCATTTTGGGAAATATAAAATCCATCCATGGAGAAGTAAAGCTAGTAATTGCAAGAAAAGTCAAAATCGGTCTTGAAAGCGGCAGTATAATGCGAAAGAAGGTCATTGCGCCGCTGGCACCGTCGATTCTGGCAGCTTCGTCTATGCTCTTTGGGAGTGTATCCATATAGTTCTTGACAAGCCAGACATTATATGGAACATTTCCTGCCACATAAACAAGCACAAGTCCCCACAGGGTATCGAGAGCGTTGAATCTGAGAAGAATGACGTAAATAGCTATCATACCGACAAATGAAGGGAAAATCTGAAGAACGAGAAAGCTTAAGAGGATGCCTTTCTTAAAGGTAAAACGGTATCTTGAAAACACATACGCACCGAGAGCAGAAACCAGAACAGTCAGCGCCGACGTTGAAAGAGCAATAAGAAATGTGTTTTTAAGCCATGTCAGATAGAGTGTATCCCTGAACAGATGAACAAAGTGCCTTACAGTTATTCCTTTGGAAAAGGGCATTATATCAAGAGACGCAATGGATGAACCTGGTGAAAATGCAGCACTGACAACATATATAAGAGGGTATATTACAAACAGCGCGCTTAGAGTCAGGAATATATAGACGAGAAAGCGGACAGCGACAGAACAGTTCCTGTGCTTTTTCATATTTCACCCTCCCTGAATGCCCTTGTACGGACAAAATTGAATATGGCAACCGGTGCAAGAACAAGAAATATCAGCACAGCAAGCGCAGAAGCATAGTTGTATTTAAGCAACGTTACTGTAAGTTTGTATATCCATGTGACCACAATATCAGTACCGCCTGCACTGGTCAGAGTGGTGTCACCTGTAACGGGCTTTCCTCCCGTCAGAAAGAAGATAGCACCGAAATTATTGATGTTATGAGTAAAGGACATGATAATGAGAGGTGAAGTCTGATAAAGCACAAGAGGAAGAGTGATTTTGCGAAATGCAGTAAGCTTTGATGCTCCGTCAATGGAGGCTGCCTCATAAACATCCGCAGGAATTGACGTCATTGTGCCTGTAATAAGCAGCATGAAGTAAGGGAAGCCTGCCCATAGATTTACAAGAACAAGAGTAAAACGTGCAAGGTTTATATCGCCAAGCCATGGAATAGCATTGTTGGTTATTCCGAGTGCCATCAGAGTTCTGTTAACTGTTCCGAAGGTGCCGTTGAGAAGGTTCTGCCATATAAGCATGCTGACTATTGAAGGAACGGCATAGGGGAGTATGAAAATTGAGCGGAAGAAAGGGGCAAAGCGAATTTTTCTGTCGTTGAGAACAGCTGCCATAATCAGCCCTCCTGCATAGCAGGTAAAGGTCGCAAGAACGCCCCATAGCAGCGTCCATATGGCAACTCTGCCGAGCGCACCTGTCCATACAGCATCGCCGCCGAACATATCTCTGAAGTTATCCAGCCCCACCCAATCAACTGTATTTGACGGGGGAATATGTGAAGGGGAAGAATAGTTTGTAAATGCCACACAGGCTGAGAATATCAGCGGAACCACAACAAAAACAAGAACGAGAATAATGCAGGGAGAAAGCGCCGCAAAGGCAAAGCCCTTGTCGGCAAGCTGAGAGATGATTTTTCTGTTCTCTGCATAATGCCCTGTGGTTTTGAGTTCTTTATATGATGCAACCGCGCTGCGCACGGACACTGTGTACAGTATGGCAAAAACAAATATTAAAGCAAGTGCAAGTATACCGTCTATAAGCATAAAGATGGAGTTGTCACGTTCTAAAACCGGAATATCGGGGGATGGAGTTCCTAATGTAATCATATCGCTCAGTCTGCCGATAAGATTCGGCAGACTGAGAATAAAAGCTGCTTCGATAAGCGCGAACAGCGTGCCTTTGACCCATTCACGAAGATATAGAAAGTGGGAAAGCCCCATGAACAGACAGGCTGTATAACGCACCTTTTTTTCAGTTGGATTGCCGATTGAAATATTCATAAGGCTTTGCTCCTTTTTTGTTACTTGCTGTCTATTGCCTTTGCACAGGCATCAAGCTCTTTCTTTACATCTGCGCCGTCCCAGATGTTGGCGCTGGCTGAGTTCATTGCATCCCAGAATTTGCCCATTGCAGGAATTGAGGGCATTGCATAGGAGTGTTCAAGCTGCTGCATGAAGCCCTCCATATGCTCGCTTTCGAGATTCAGTTCAACGGCAGGAATAGCCTCAGTCAGCTCATAGCGAAGCTTCTGCATGTCGTCAGACATGAGGAATTCTGCGAAATCAGCAGCCTGCTCAGGGTGAGCGGAATAGGATGATACAAACATTGTTCTGGTGCCTGAGAAGGAGGCAGGTGATTCACTCTGCCCTGGAAGTGAGGGAATAGGAGCTACGCCGAAATTAAGCCCTGCATCTCGGTATGCTGCCATGTTCCAGGGGCCGGTTATATGCATGGCAGAAGACCCGTTTTTAAATGCTTCATCTGCTACGGCTGTTGTTATATCGGCAGAGGGAACATCCAGAATACTCTTTCTGAGGCTCTGGAAGTAGGTCATTCCTTCAACGGCAGCATCGTTACTGAGTCCCATTGCACCTGCATCAGAGTCGGAAAGCGGTCTGTTGCCGTCCATGGTAGTGAATATGATGGTATAGTAAGCGTTGGCAACGTCAAACATAAAGCCGTATTTATCGCCTTTGTTGTATTCCTTGCAGAAAGAAACAAGTTCTTCAAAAGTCTTGGGAGGGGTTTTGACAATGTCTTTGTTATAAAAGAGGGCATAGGTTTCTGCTGCGACAGGGTAGCCGTACATTTCGCCCTTGTAGGTGACTGCATCAGCGCAGACCTCGAGTACGGTGTCACGAACCAGTTTTGGAGAGCGAGTTTTCATGATATGGCCGCCTTCTGCCAGCTCACCGATTTTGTCGTGGGGAGCCACAAAAAGATCGGGGCCGATACCTGCAGGTCCGTCAAGAGCTATCTGAGATGATGTATCTCCCAGCTCAACGTTGACATATTTGATAGTTACATTCGGATTTGCATCTGTATAGCGAGCACCTGCCTGACGTATGAACTCATCAGGTCCGCCTGTTGATTCCCATACAGTAAGTTCAATTTTCTTTTCAGACTGGTTATCGCTTGTCTGGTTGTCTGATGCGTTTCCGCCAATCTCCATCTCATCTTCGACTCTGCATGAGCAGGCGCAGAGGGAGGAGACTAAGAAAAGAACAGATAATATAATGCATAAATATCTTTTCATGATAAACCTCCGCAAAAATTATTTGCGGTTTTATTGTGGGATTTTGCAGCATACAATATCCGAGTTAAAATTTTCTTGATAATTAATTGCTGAAGCACTTTATATAAAAAATATATGATTTGCTAAAAACACTCTTGAAAAAATATACTGTATGTGATATACTCATCAAGTAATTGTATATTCCACAGCAAACGGAGGTGTAGAAGATGGATGTCTGGGCTATAATTACAAGCGCACTGCTTCTTGTTTTTTCTATAGTCATTATCATTGTTGTACTTCTTCAGGAGGGTCAGCAGGCAGGTCTTTCCGGTGCTGTTGCCGGCGGTTCTGATTCTTTCCTTGGCAAGAATCAGGGAAGAACAATCGATGCTTTTCTTGCAAGATGGACAAAGTTCTTTGCTATAGGTTTCTTTGTTCTTACTCTTCTCTGCGACATCGCTACTCTCGCAAAATAATCAAGTGATTCTTTTTGGAGCCTGTAATACAGGCTCCTTTTTCTTTTATATTTAAGTAGTTTTGGGAAATACTGATTTCAGGTGATGATTTTATGAGATCAGTATGGTCAGAGACAACAGAAATAGAAATAAATAATCATAAGAGGTTTCCTGAAAAGACAGATGTACTTGTTATAGGCGGCGGAATGGCAGGACTGCTGTGCGCCTATCAGCTGAAATGCGCAGGTGTTGAATGTGTTGTTGCTGAAGCTGACAGAGTGTGCAGCGGAGCAACTGAAAATACAACAGGCAAGATAACCTCTCAGCATGGGCTGATTTATGATAAGCTCATCAGGCGTTTTGGAGCGGAAAGAGCAGGAGGGTATCTGAGGGCAAATGAAGCGGCGATTGATGAATTTAGGAGAATCAGCAGAGAAACTGACTGCGATTTCGAAGAAAAGCACGCGTATGTTTATTCTGTAAATGACAGAGAAAAGCTTGAAAAAGAGCTTGATGCTATTGGAAGACTTGGTAAAAAAGCGGATTTTATTGAAAAATTGCCGCTGCCGTTCTATGTTTCCGGAAGTATAAGGTTTTCAGATCAGGCACAGTTTAATCCGCTGAAGTTCTTGAAATATATTGCTCAAAATCTTGATGTATTTGAAAATACCGGGGTTATTGAGGTTGACAGACACATTGCAAGAACAGAAAAAGGAAATATATACGCGGATAAAATAATAGTTGCATCGCATTTTCCTTTCATAAATAAGCGCGGGGGCTATTTCCTCAAGCTGTACCAGAATCGTTCCTATGTTATCGCGTTTGAGAATGCGCCTGACTATAATGGAATGTATATAGATGAAAACGATAAAGGGCTGTCATTCAGAAATTACAAGAATCTGCTTTTACTTGGAGGGGGCTCCCACAGAACAGGAAAGAATGGCGGAGCATGGAAAGAACTTTCCGCATTTGCGAAAATTTATTATCCTGACGCAAAAGAGTGCATGAGATGGTCTGCACAGGACTGTATGAGTCTTGATGCAGTGCCGTATATCGGGCGGTATTCAAGGAATACGCCTGATATGTTTGTGGCGTCGGGGTTCAATAAATGGGGTATGACCGGTTCGATGACAGCGGCGATGATTCTCAGAGATATGATTCTGGGCAGAAAAAATGAATATGCCGAAGTCTTTTCGCCTTCCAGAAGTATAATCCGTCCGCAGCTTGCAGTTAATGCATTTGAGACTGCGGTCAATATGCTTGTTCCGACAAGAAAACGATGCCCCCATCTCGGCTGTGCTCTTAAATGGAATAAATATGAGCATTCATGGGACTGTCCCTGCCACGGCTCGAGATTTGACGAGAGCGGCAAGTTGATTGACAATCCTGCTACAGGAGATATAGATGCACCGCTGACTTAACAGTCAGCGGTGCATCTGCATAATATGGTAATGAAGGTCACACTTCACTTAAAGAAAGGAGAACGCAAATGGAAAAGAATTGCGAAAAAGTACAGCAGCTTGCAATAGCCGGTGTGCCTGCGCAGTGCTTTGAGCACCTTTACAACCTTGAAACTGCCCTTGAAAGAGGGACTGTATTCAAGGCGCTCGATCTGCCTTTTACAGCATACAGGGGGTATGGTTGTGGAAGATAAAATGATGCTGAAAAAAGAGCTTGCGCGCATAAGCTTTGCAATGGATGATGTGCGTCTGTTTCTGGACACACACCCTGATTGCTGCGAAGCGCTGAATATGTATAATGAGCTTCGCAGAAAGAGAGAAGAGACAGTTGCAAGATACGAAGCCTGCATCGGTCCGGTCAACTTTTACAGTGCAGGCGGAGAAAAGTCATGGAACTGGGCGGCACAGCCCTGGCCATGGGAAAGGCAGGCGTAGTGTATGTGGAGCTATGAGAAAAGACTGCAGTATCCCGTAAAGATCAAAACTCCCAATGCTGCTGCAGCAAAGGTTATTGTCACTCAATATGGAGGTCCCGACGGTGAACTCGGCGCAAGCATGCGTTATCTCAGCCAGCGGTATACAATGCCATGGAGAGAAACAGCAGGTTTGCTCACTGACATCGGCACGGAAGAGCTGGCACATCTTGAGATTGTAAGCGCAATAGTATATCAGCTTACAAAGGGACTCTCAGTGGATGAAATCAAGCGTCAGGGTTTTGACACCTACTTTGTTGATCATACCACCGGAGTGTATCCCCAGGCTGCCAGCGGCACACCCTGGACTGCAGCGACCATACAGAGCAAGGGCGATGCAATAACTGATCTTCATGAGGATATGGCTGCAGATGCTACGATTGCGTAAGAACAAACTGCCGAGAAAGCCGCATAATAAAGCCATTTTTGCTATGTCGGGTTTTACCGGCCTACGATCTTGTAAGAACAACCTTTTGAACTAAAAAACATTTTATTATGCAGGACAAGCTGTTTCTGATCTCAAAGATAACTTAATAGGAAACAAAGCGACGATTTAAGCATAGTGCAAAATCGTCGCTTTGATGTTTTTACTCTTGTTAGAAGCGGAGATACCAACGGATTTTGAGTCCGTTGCGTCTGACACTATTTTAATTTGCTTTATGGAGCAATATTATAATGATTCCTCGAATCCAATAAGAAAGGTAAGGAATTATTATGGTAGCAGGACATCTGAGAGCAAGAGGCGGTTATTGGCACATGGTTGTGTCATTCAGTGATGAAACGGGGAAACGTGTTTTTCATACGAAAACTACCCGACTTGCACTAACTGGAAACAAAAAGAGGGCAGAAGAGATGCTGGTTGCATATCGTAAGGAATGGACGAAGATACTCAAAGTCAAGAAAAAGTCAAGAGGGATATATTTTGATCTGTATCTTGTGGATTGGTTGAGCAAAATTAAGAAGGATGTTTCGCCTACGACATATTTAAGCTATTCGAACTATATTCGGCACACAGTCTGTCCATATTTTGGACCCATGAATCTTGCGATTACGGATGTTACACCTACGCATATCTCTGAATTCTATGAGAGGTTGAGTGAACGGTCACTCTCTAACAATACTATAAGACGAATCCATGCAAATCTTCATAAGGCGATGGCAGGTGCGGTTGCGGATGGGCTGATTCCGTTTAACCCTTCCGACGGAGTTGCTCTGCCCAAGGCAGAAAAATATGAGGCATCCTTCTATACAGCAGATGAATGCAGATTGCTGTTTGAAGCGATAAGTGGGAGTGTTATAGAGATTCCGGTGCTGTTGGCAATTTTTCTGGGACTGCGACGCAGCGAAATTCTGGGACTGAAATGGGATGCGGTAGATTTTGAAAATCATACAATCAGAATATGCCGCGCTGTTACCCAGCTAAATAATAAAGTTATAGAGAGCGATAAACTAAAGAGAAAGTCAAGCCATAGAACATTTCCAATACCGGAGGAATTAGAGAAGATTCTATTAGGGCTGCCAAAAGATAATTCGTACATATGTCTGGCAGAAAATGGAATACCATTGACTCCTAACGCCTTGACATCGAGGTTCAGTTATCTGCTGAAGAAAAACAACCTCAGGCATATTCGCTTTCATGATTTGCGTCATACCTGTGCCGCTCTTCTGATTTCTTCTCGTGTACCTATGTATGAAGTATCCAAGTGGATGGGACATAGCACAATTGCGATCACGTATGATCTGTATGGACATATTGAATTTGAAAACAAAATAAAATGTGCATCAGCACTATCCGATGTGCTGCGAAAGGAATGAACAAAATGAAAGAGATCAAGAATATTTCTTCAGTTATTGATTTGGCTGAATGCCTACCTAAAATAGTGGTTGCAGAAGAAAGTTCAGCAAGGTCGTTCTTTGATAAATTTCTTGGTACAAAAACAAAACATGTAAGCAGCGAGGCTGTGCATATATATGAAGGCGCAGACGCTGTTACTGAATATGTAAAGAGCTTCATTGAATACTACGATGATGTTGATAACCGCATAATTGATCAACTGGCACAATCGGTTGCAGGGCAATACCGCAGGGCAGCAACACCTATACTCGATGCCAATACAGCCGTTGAAGTAATGAGTCAGATATACAGAGTATTTCCAAGCTTTATCAGCTTTTTCAAAAAAACGATAAAGCTGCTTATCATAGATGCTCAGGCAAATGGCAGAAATTCCGAGGCATCAATATATCAAACGAGTTCCGGCATTCAAAGTATTATTCGTATCTATCGAATCAACAATAATTGTACACTTACTACGGCGCAGGTACTTCTCCATGAGCTTGGTCATCTGCTCCACATGAACAGCACCGGCAAAGTCAAGGCTCTGCCGGAATCCTTTCGCCGATATTTACTTTCTATCGGGGCAAACATAGACGCCCTTACCGATGTTCAGATGCTTGAGCTTTTTGCGGACACTTTTCTGATAGCATTCACCGCAAAATGTAATGTCTATGGTGACCCTTTCCCTGAGATTCCTTACAAGGTAAAGCAGCATTGCATCAACTATATGGAATGGTTTTTGAACAACAGACCTCAATAAGCTATACAGAGCAGTCATGCAAATGCGTGGCTGCTTTTTGTCGCCGAATAGGCATGACAGATGGGAAGTATTTTGCAACAGGCCCTCTACAGAGAAAAGAAGGCTTGTCGAATAAATATATTATTGCAAAACGTATCTTAAGGCAGCATGTAACAATCCGAGGAAATAAGTATAGATAAGATAATGTCAGAGCATATCAAGATAAATCACATTATTATTTGATTTGTCGCATTACCAATGATATAATTCAATTAAATAAATATGAAATAGTGAAATATTATTGTGTGTTGTGGGAAGATAGCTCCGTAATATATCCGTTGGTTATCGTAACTATTTACAGTTTTTCTTTGCAAAAAAAGAATTAGAAGACACGCAATTTTTTACAAGGTATCCACAATTAAGAGCATATGCAAAATACTTTTTAGTAAGGAATGCAACACGATTGACTCTGATTTAGGAGGGCAAATAATAATGGAAAAAATCATTACTACAGCGAACACCCGGGTCGGATGGCAAACTGCGTGGATAGAAGCAAGAAGCTTTATCCAGACAGAAACAACGGTCAAATTTTATGTTACCATTCCTGAAAACAAAGTTGACGAGGCAAGTGATATAACCAATTTGAGATACTATCTCCCGATTGCAAATGCCTTAAACTACAAGTGTGCATTGAGTATTTCTTGCAGTAATAATAGCGACATTGAACGAGTCAATGCTCTTTTCCAATTTATCCAATCGAGAGTAAAAATAGAATGCAAGATTAGTTCTGCTGACCAAAACCAACTTACGTCCTGGGCGATTGCATCCTCGGATATTTTTCCAGTAATTTGTGTTTCATCTAAAAGTCCAGATTATTCGAGCATGGGGGAAACGTACGCAGAGTACAAACAATCTGCGGAGAAAACAGACTGTCTTTATTCTGCTGTAGAACGGTATTTGGAATTTTTTAAGATGACGGAACAATTAACCCCAAAGGAAATAATCCATAGATCGATGATGTACAATGCCATTATCGAATATGAAAACAAAATATCTTCATTGGCATATATCATTCTCATCTTTATTGCACGTAAAATATGTGACAACGACTGGATTATAGCCCGTGACGATAAGAATAATTACGAGGTGAATCCATCTATTTTCAGCAGGTTGTTAGCTGATGCGGAAACGTATGCGGAAGGACTGTATCAGATAATCGAGAATGCATGCTTGCACTCCTGTGGAAAATGTGCTTTTTGGGGAATGAGAATATTCAAAGCTAGCCGAAAAGCAAAAATGAGTAGTTTTGATGAGGAATCGCAGACACGAGTAAGGCTGTATAACAAATACAGGAACTGCATAAAAAAAGAGTGGTCAAACAAAAAGGAAAAAACAATCAGAATCAGCTCAAAAAATATATTTAATAATCTGGACGAAGACTTTGCATATTTTCTGGAAATTTATGTTGTTGATGATGCTGTGGGAATGCCTGAAGCAGGAGCAGCTTCACCTTTGCAGAGCCACGGAATAGTACCCCACTATAATGCCGGCAAACAACAAAATTGTTGTATATCATCGATACGTGACATTATAGAGATGGACGAGATCCAGTATGTCAAAGCAAACCCGGATAGTGGAAAAGAAGGAGCATATTACTATGTGCATTATGGCTTAAGGTGGTTCAATAAGATAGTAACGAGAAATAATGGACTATTCATGGTTTTATCACCCAACGGGAATGGTGCATCATGTTATAGGAACATTGATGTTGACCAAACGGGTCCTAATACAGCGGAGCGTAATGATGGATGTCTTAACGACGAATGCATACCCGAGGCCGTTTTTTCTACGGAATATAATATATTAATTCCCTTGTCGTACAAGTGGAGCACCCCTGCAAAAAAAGTTGTTTCGCCTAATTCGTCATCCCTATTTGAGATCGAGCATTTAGAACATATTTCGTTACTCAGAGAGCTCGCAAAAAAATGGAGCAATAAGAGGCTTTCAACAGGTATTGATTTTAAGAAACCCAAAATTGAGATTATTGATCAAATTTTCGGCAATATTGAGGCGATGAGCAAAGAAATAAACGAAAATGGTGTTCAGGGGTTAGAACTGATATGCATTAATTTGAGCGATTCCACTAAGTTCCACTATATTGAGCTCATAGCTAAAGCGATATTTAAATATCTCATAAAGGCGCCCAAAACAAAAAAGTATATAGCAATAGACTTTAATTTCCAAAGAAGCTATATATCTGAATTTGTAAGAGTATTTACCATTTTTTATGACAAGAGCGGTAAAGAAACCAGCTTTGCGGGCAATTCGCAAATTGCATTTTGCTCCATGAATGAAGAAACCAAGGTAAAGGAAGTGAACTTTTTGCTCGCAGGAGATAGTATATCCTCTGTGTATGCAACAGCTAATGTTTTTGCCTACTATAACTCTGAGAGCACGCTGGAGTTTATACCTTTACTTAAATACTTGGCGGATTATGAGTGCACCAAGGGACAAGACGCTGTTTCTCAGTTTCCTTATGACTTGATATTGAGCGACCACACCAAGGAGCAATGTTATTTCCTGGAAAGAATGAACAACGCTCTCAATACAGACATACGAGAAAAGGAATATGGGTGTAAAATCTCAAACGTTCATGTGCGCATCAGCTCAAGAATTCATCTGCAAGACTTTTATGAGGCAGAGCTGCTATTTCACAATATAGGAAACATATACCGATTCGCTTATTTAATTAGCAGTGAAATTTTGTTCAGCCTCAAAACGCTTGATAGCAAAAAGAATAAGATCCTTATTGTGGGGTATGAGAATTATTCATCCATTTTGATACAGCAAGTATCCAAGATAATTGGACAAGCGACGCGTGATTCTGATGAATCGGGTCTTAAATTAGTTTCAAAAATATATCAGACTATTGCCACAACAGAGGAGGATGATGTTCGCAGGAACAGGCTGGAGTATTTATCGGAACCGTTGAGAAGAGAAAAGATGAACTTATTTTGCTTTACAATTATTCCGATAGGCACCACCATGTCAACAATATACAAGATTCACAGTACCGTGGATAAAGTTATTACGGATATTAAAAAAACAGGCATTTTGGTAAATTACATTCGCAATTTCGCTGTTATTGCCGTTAATAGTTTCTTGCTGCATGATGGAAAAGAGCGTCCGAGTGACGATATAGATTTGATCAGAAAGTATTGGGATATTGAAAGGATGAAGAATATTAAGGGTTCTATTGTCCTGCGGCCTCAGAAAAACGATACTGATGGCGGTGAAGTGTCCTATTTACTTGCTGCAGATTCTCGATGGTACGATGCCGAAATTTGCCAGCTTTGTGAAGGAAAGGTGGCTCTCCCACTGATTCAGGTTGACAAGACATCAACTTTACCTGCGGCGATTTTTCGATTGCATGAGCATAAAAGCACTATACTGATATCGGAAAATAACTTGCCGTCAGCAGACAAGGTCGACAGCAGGATAAAAGCACTTCAGCCCAGTTTGTCATCAAATGAATGCCATCAATCGGTTATTTATTCTCATATTTATCGGGGTAACAACCATTACCAGTTTTACTTTGATTTTCAGAAACTAACCATAAGGAAAAAGAAAGAAATAGAATCATGGGCAAAACGTCAAAGGATTGAGCCAGATGCTTTTAATGTAGTGCTCTCTCCTTTGAACATAACCAATTCGTTGTTCTTGAAAATAATAATTGATACTGTATTTTCAAGCAGTCTGAGATTCCTGCATATTGATATAACAAATACATATAAAGAAGATGCACGTACCAAATTTAAGTACATATCTCAAGAGTTTATGAAAATACGGCGGTTTAACCCTAACGCTGCAATAAACTTCTATTATATTGATGACTCAATTGTCACCGGACAAACCTTGCAGCGAGGGAAAATGCTGATGCGTATGTTATTGGAGGAATCCGGGATAGAGTATTACAGCAGCATTGTTGTTTTCAAAAAAATATTCCTTCTAATAAATCGCAACTCGTTTGAAACAATAAACAACTTTGTCGATAAGCCGGTTCAGAATCTGCATGCATATATTAACCTCTTTATTCCGTCATACAACACAAATAACAATTTCTGCCCGGGCTGTAAGATTCAGGAAAGGTATGATCTTTTAAGAAAACGTTCTGCGAATCCCGATATTGCCAAGGAATTTGCAAGACTATCAAAGAAGCATGAGAAGCGAACCCCAGCAGAGTACGAACAATGGCTTGAGTGCGAGATGCGCAATAATCACTCGTATTTTGCGTGGCTTAAACTATGGCTTTGTTATTGTTCCGACAAAAGGGCATCTGATTTAAAAATATGTGAACTGAAAAAATCAATTGTAGAATATATAAAAGGTTCATTCTCTTTATTTGAAAGGGAAAACAACATAAAACGGGGAGCTGCTTGCGAAAAATTGGATGCCAATATGGTCTATTACGAACTAATGCAGATTTTAAGCCAACACACTTTTGACAGTTATATTGGCAGCCTTGATCCTGACTGTCGTGAGCAGATGAACAAGGTCGCTACAAACCTCATGAAATATATTGTTTCAGAACGTGCGTATTTGCGACTGACCACGATGAACACAGCATATTACGAACTGTTGTACAAGCCGGGAGCGCAAGAGCACAACAAAGAACTCGCATATAATACCATCTTATTCTTGTTGTCTGAATGCTGTAAAGACAAGGCTGATGAAAAAGGAAAGCCGACGCCTGACAGACGCACAATGTACGAGAAATTTGAGAAAATAGAATCGTATATAAAAGTAATTTCTCGTGAGCATCTTGCAAATTACTACCACATTAGGTGGGCGATTACCGAAGTAATGCATGATTTGCTTAATATTCTTTTAGAACCAGATGTAGGAGAACTATACTCGACAACGTCAAATGATTATTTGAAGCAAATCATACAAACAATACGAAATACCCCAAAATCAAGCGATAATCCGTGCGCTTATCTGCAATATCAACTGTTTTGCACATTGGTAAACCGGTTGGCCATGCTGCAATCTCCTCGTATATACAATTCAGATAGGATATCGGAAGCAGTTAGGATGTATTCTAAATTACTTGAAAAGTACAGATACGGATGGGGAGACGCATTTACTTCTGTTGCAGAATTGCAGAGCTTGCCAGACGATATATTGCTGACCGAAATGCCATCTGATCAAACAATGCTGAAGAAGTACATACTTTCCATAAAAACCGCAAGTATGTTGACAAACGACGATACCCCATGCTTCAGGTTGCTTAGGATGAAAATGGGTAATGATAATAGCAGTCAAACATAAAAAGGGGGAAACAACATGGCAGAATACGATTCTTCTGTTTTAGAAGAACAAATTAAGTCTGCAATAATACTTGAAAATACAAGAATGTTTTTTGATTTCATGGAAGAACTGGATAAAAGATGCCTTTATGAGTTAGAAGACAAAGAAGAATATAAGAAATATCTATATTTTGGTGAAGGGGGGTTATCAAGTCGGGACACTATTGTTGACAAGCTAAAACGTAAGCTTACTGGGTTTCTAAAAGTGTTACCGGATGTAGATGGTTTTCTGCGTCAAAACCCATTGAGCCACTATATTAGGTTTTGGAGCGAATGGCATGGCATCGAAGGTGATAAAGACGAAAACGGCAAAGACATAATACAATATGAGCAAATAACATTAATGCTTCATTATTACCAGATAATAAAATATCTCGCAGAAACAAAATACGAAAACATATTATATGATGATATGCCGTATTTGTACGAGGATATATGTATATCAATTGCGGACATGGTTTCCAGTAAGATGTGCTATACTATATATGTCGGAGGAGAAAACAGCAAGCCGCAACTGATTACTCGTTCGGGCTATCTCTGTAATTCAGATGAACAAAACGATGAAATTGAGTTTGACAAAACGCTTCACGAGATAAGGTGCTGTATGAATTCCCAGCCCAAACTGAACCCATTTGGTATTTGCATATGTGGGAATCTCATAGCGATCAAACTACCATATGCAGTATGTGAAGAGCATGAGGAGGATGAGGCTAAATGTTTCTATCTGTTGCTTCACTTTGATCCCAAGACCACAAATCTTTGCGATAAGGAGCCTATCGACATAATCAGAATTTGCGCAAAAATTCTGTTTTTACGTGACAGGCTTATGGAGGTGCTTCGGAGAGATTATGCAACTCTGCTTAACTATCGATTTGATTGTAGTTATATAAAAAGCATAGATGAAAAATTCAGCGAGGCAAATTCAAATGCCGAACACAAAACAGGATTTCCTTATATTCTCCACATATCTGACCTTCACGTTACCAATGATTCATCTTGGGACACAACGAGTAAGCGCTGCAGCCAGTTCTTAAAAAAGCTGGAAGAAGAGCAAAAAATAGATTTATTAGCTATTACCGGAGATATAGTAAACGGGTCGTACTCGGCTTCATCGGCTCGGCATTCCTATAGGAAAGCTTCTGCTTTTATCCGGAAAGTTGCGGAAGAACTATGGAGTGTTGAAACAGGTGGCGTTTGTCGACTTTCTCATGATTGGAAAAGGCGAATTATGATTACAACAGGAAATCACGACTACCTTACCATGAATGAGCTGGTATCATCAAGCAAGGCTCGAAAAACAAAGCTTGGAGAACCAGATTTATCAAGTAGCACCGATACGTTGGTTAAATTCACATATTTTATTGGAATGCTAATGGAATTCCTTGATGCTCCAATAGACACATTGATCGACAACGATTTGAATGAGTTTAGGTATTACAGAAATCTAAATCTAAAAGTTCTTTCGCTAAATTCCGTATCGAATGCTAATGTATTACAGAACAACAAGGTGGGAATAAATCGCGATAAAGTTGAACTTTTACTGAGGCTATACAAAAATGTTGATGGTGAAAATGGACCTTATCAGATATGCCTGGTTCATCATGGACCAAAATACAAGATTGACTATATAGCAGATGCATACGAAATATGGAAATATGATGACAATGAAAAAAATACTGAGTTGACAAGGGTACTTCAAAAAGCTTATATGCGGTACAGAAGATTTATTGCGGCAATCTGCAAGGGAGTTGTTGGCAACCGAATTCTCCAGATTCAAGATGATTATCAAACTGCTTATTCCAGATTAAAGAATAAAATAGATTCAAGCTATCGAGAGGACAATAGAAATGAATGGGTAACACGATTTCTGAAGAGTGATATATATACTGACATGACGGAGTTGTATATCTATTTACAACGCAGTGACAGGGATAGTGGCTATAAGGATGAATTTATTACTTTTCTTAATGGTAAATTTCATGGAATGTATGACATGATCGGTTATGATACTGGAAGATTCAGAAAAACAATGCAACGAATTATTGAAACCGCCAGCAATATCCTCTTTCTCTCGGGACACGTGCATAGTAATGATTTATCCTTAAATGCCTCATTGTCATCGTCAAAATATCGGGTATATAAACATGGGATTTATAGCAACTTCATAATTGCGAAGGCGGAATACTCTTTTGCCGTGGTGGGTGCTGAAAAAGGACAATACACATGGAAGGTGAAACCCATTGATAAGAAATAAACCAGGTGTACAAACTGCCGCTTAATGCCTGGTTATATGCGCGGCAAGCATTATGGAACACTACACACAGTAACACCCCATACATAGCAGTCATGCAGATGCGTGGCTGCTTTTTTGTTTCCAATAAAATCGGCAGTAATAACGGACTTGCACTGCACTATTTAATTTTGTAGCTTATCGGACAATCTGTTTCTGATCTTAAAAATTTAACTGCACCGTTAAAAGAAAAATCCCGAAGAGATTGTTCTCATCGGGATTTTTCTTTTAATGTGTTATGAGATGAAATGACTATATGTCTGTATCCATCCAATCGATAGGAACCAAACTCGCATCTTTAGATAACCAAGATTCAACCGTGTTCTCTCGAAAATTATTGTTATCGAGATTTGCATGGTCAACTATGATTACTTGAAAAGTGCCATTAAATTCTTGTGTTCTTTCGTAAATGAAATTATACATTTTATTTACTTCTTCCCAATCCGTTCTTTGCTCATCGGTTTCGGATGGAAAATAAACCTGAGACGGCTGATCGACGTATAAAAAGCTGGGAACAGGTCTATTTCGTTCTCTGAAAAACTTATGAAGCGCAAAATAAGTAACAAGATGCACACCAACCCAATTTGATCCGCTTCCTAATTGCTTTAGCGGAACAGGGCGTTCAGGTTTATCGACAACAACGGTAACTCTGTTAAGATCAAGTCTGTATGGATTACTACAGTGCTCTAAATCCAACTGTTTTGCCCATGAAGTCATGTCAACTTGAATTCGGGATAATACCGATTGTTTGCGTTCTGCTATAGTTTCTACACTGAGTGTGCTATCTATTTCTTGTATCCGCTTTTCTAATGTTTGAATTGACTGAATTGTTGTTTTAGAGTCAAAGTCGTTTTCTACACTTTCAAGCCATAAGCTGATACGTCCGACTACTTTTGCACGACGAGAATTTAAATCTCGTATCTTTTTTGCGCTGTCCTGTTGCTCATATAGACCATCTATCTCGGATTCCATACCTCTAATAAGCTCACGTTTTGCCTGCCTTTCTCGCTCAAGAGAGTCAATATACGCACGAAGTTTTGGCCTTTCTTTTGTAACATTTGCAATAGCTTGATCCAAATCTATGATGGATTGTTTTATTGCATCAACACTAGGCAATGGATGATCTAACTTGCTAGAACATAAGGGACAGCTTTCAGTAGAAAAATCAAGAGATTCAAACAAACCGATTGACTCTAGACGAATTTTTTGATGTTGAGCTTCTGAGCTGAATCCAATAGTCTCTCCAGAGAACAATTTTGCCTCAGATAAATTGAATTCTATTTCTGCAAGTTCATCTGTGACTTTGGCAAGCTGGCTTTGAAGAAAACTCAAACGATCCATGTTTTCGACTGTAGCATTGTCCGGAGTCCATTGGGTTATGTTGTTTAGTGTTGCATATAGAGAATCGTAGTCAGAATAATCAAGTTGTGAATCCTCGGCAACAAGGCCTACTTGGCGAGCCTCTCCAAGTAGCCTTATCGCACGATCTGTACCCCCGCCCAATAGAGCTCTATTTTCTTCAAGTTTCCGTTTTTCTATAATAAGCTTACGTTTTAGTATCCCTCTCTCGTTTTCAAGAGCAAGGGATTCATCGTCAATGACACCGAGAAAATATGGTAAAGTATCTTTAATTGATTGAGTAATATGATCTTCTGATTGGCGATGAAAGAGAAAGTTTTTAGCGGCAATTTCGTCTTGGCACTGAAAACAATAAAATAACGCATGGCGAATGTTAGCTGATAATGCTGTTCGACTTTGTCCTTCTGACGGCCTATGTAGATTTTCGTCAATACCCAAACGTAAGGATAAAGTATTTTTAATATTGTCCACATTTGAGTTTGATAAAAAATTGCACGATTCGGGAACTTCAATCTTTTCGCCTATTTCAATATAACAATGACTTGTGCTCTGTTGACCTGAATCTGGATTTTTGCGAGCAACGAAAACACGATCATTTGCGAACTGTAGGAGAAGACCGTACCATGCAACCTTCTCTCGAATAATTCCGTCTGCAATGTTGCATGAACTGCTGCCTAAACAATAGTCAATTATGTCCCCAACTGCAGATTTTCCGGATTTTGAGCGTCCAGGAATAATATTTACTTTTCCTAGCGAAAAGCGCAAATGACGTGTTTTACCGTTATAGCCATATAAAACCAGCTCTAGTATTTGCATTATGGACGAACCCCCAAACTTACATAAATGGTTTCAACTTTTCCTGCACTTGCGAACCATCTTGCTACATGCTCGCTTTTTCTGATGCACTCAGTTATTTCATTATCAACATAACGTGTTTTACTAAGTGCTTTCTGGTGTGAAGTTGTTTTAATGTTTCCATTTTGAGATATTTCAATCATGTTGGTCTGAAGAAGAAATTCAAGAGATTCATTTGTTATTACGGCAAGATCTTTTGCTCTTCTCGCAAAACCAATCATCAGATCTTGATTAGACTGTATCCAATTTAACAGTTGCGTACGACTATTAATTCTATTTCTTGTTTGTTTATGCAACACCAACGGCAAGACTAGATACGATAGAGAAAACGGGAAATCATGTTTAGCTTTTACTTCATATTCTTTGATCGAAGCAAAAATTAATCGGCTGCAAAAAGCTGGATTAAGCAGATAGGCAACCTCGTGAGCTCTTTGATCCCAGCTTTTCATTTGTTGCCTCCTCCTTTTGATATGGATAAAAGATGTGTTAGGCGTTCTTGAAAATCAATGTGCCAACCCACTTTTAGCTGATTGGCGAGTATGTGATAGCTACCTCGCATAATAAATGCCTCTTTTACTTTGGGGCGAATTAGCACGTTGCTCATTTCGATTTTACTTAATAACTCTTTTCCATATGTGACTTTATCTTCCTCTGTAACTTGCGTCCCCATTATTGAAAGTTTATCTTCCATATGTGCAAAAAGATGCTCCCATTCGTCAATCAATCTTTGCTCATATTCTTCAAGGTCGTTAATAAACAGTAAACCATTTCTAATCCATTGCGCTCTTTGCATAAAGGCTCGATAATAATCTCTAATGGCAATATTCAAATGCTTATTGCTAATGCAAATTAATTTTAATTGTTCGAAAAACACTCTCTCATCAGGCCCTAGATCATCCTTGGTCAATGTGTCATAGTCCCAAACATCAATCGGTAAATTATCATCGGCATATTGCTGGCTGATAGAAACAACTAGTGAACGAACTTGTTGTTGAGTAATAAATATCGGGGAAGCTGAACATAGTGCTTCTATTGATTTTTGAAACCACCAACCTTCTATACTTTCGCGAATACGTTCTTCGAACTGAGGCAGACAGCTATATCGAATAATCCTATATAGATCACGCGTAACATCAAGAATATTACTTGCACCATCAATAATTTTAATCTTTGAGAGAAGGGTGTGCATTCGTTCTATACCAAAGGAAGAAAAGGCCTGATAGTATAATCTGTTTTTTTCGCTTGTAGATGTGTCAGCAGTATGTTTTAGTTTTTCATAAGCCTTAGAAATATTCCTCTCATTTGTTCTTAAAAATGATGCGGCCGAGTTGTTTGGAGTGGATGCAGTTGTTATAATAAGAAATTCGGTATCAGATAATAACGATTCGTTTTCAGATACAGCATCCATCCAAACATTTAATGTGCGCCAAATATCTGTGCTTGAATCGCTCAAATCACCTTGTCGGCTAACGTGGTGCTTGAGCTGAATCATCTGTATTGGTGTATCGCTCTGACTAAATGCGACATCATCAAAACGTTCCATACTGATTTGACAATGAGGATTTTCTTCGCTTAGTAATAGCTTGAGGGCGTATCTTACTTGATATAAATAGCCAAGCATTTGTGCTGGCGCTTGATGTGTGGTCACTTAATCTCACCACCTTTTCGTAGAGTATCTCTTATTTGTTGAGCAGCATCATCGGCCTCTTTCAAGGCATCGCTCATCATCTTCAGGGTGTTAGCTATTTCCTCCGAGATTTCAGACTCACGCTTATATGTTAATTGGTGAGTCTTCATTGACCATGCATTTTGAAATGCAGTTCGTAATTGAATTTCAACTTTAATATTCTCGTATACTATTCCATGATAAAAAATACTTGTAGAAACTATCACATGTATTCCACGATATCCAGCCTTAGTTGGTTCTTCTATTTTGTTTTCAACAGAAAGTACTTCGAAGAGAGGGTTACTCTTTATGTAATCAAGAACATCATATACATCGCCTAGGAACTCACAAGTGCAGCGAACTCCGGCGATGTCATCAAAGCAATTGAATATGTCGAATTGACAGATGCCTTTTCGGTGTATTTTCTCGCGAATGCTATCAACGCTCTTAACTCTAGAACAAATATCAATTATTTTTTTCGAATTGGCAATATCGTCCGTTTGAAAGTTTGAAAGTTCTAACTCCACTTTCTTTGCGGCACGAGAATAAACTGGCAGCATATCTAATATCGTTTGATGTGATATTTTAGAAATTCCTTTGTTTTCAAGTGAGCTAACATAATCGATGACAATATCTCTTTTTTCGATCCCATAGAAAAAAGCATCATAAATGCTCATATCCTTATCAATCAATACCGTAATACTATGATCATCATTTCTTGAAGTAGAAATTAAGTAGCTAACAAGAAAATCACAATGTTTAGAAAGCTCTTTACAAGCAGTGTTTAGAGTATATGCATTATCAATACATTTAACTGGGACGGTTATTCTCCATGTGGAGTCAAGTCGGAGGCCAAG
>JAZUPA010000101.1:0-3089 GCA_045604945.1 Acutalibacteraceae bacterium | reverse complement strand
CAGAACGATATGTGCATACTGCTCTTCGGTCAGACCGCTTGCGTCTATAACACTGTGAGCACTTCTGCCAAGTAGAAAATCGGTGGAAACCTTGAAATAGTCTGCAATTCTGCACAGCATCTCAATTGATGGCAGAACATTGTCGTTTTCCCAGTTCGATGCGCACTGCTTTGTCACGCCCATTTTTGCAGCAAATTCAACCTGACTTATACCTCTCTGTGTGCGTAGCTGCCTAATGTTTTCACTAAGTCCCCACAACATAACCATTCCTCCGACGGTCAATTATTTATGTACTATAGTAAATTAATCCTTGACTTTTTAGGAATACTTAGTATACTTATAATTGACTGATAGTTTTTGACAAAACACACCTATTCTCATCGCTTCTGTCATCAAGCGCGCTGCCAGTAACAAAAGTAATTGTTGGTCTGTAGGAATATAATATGAGGTGTAAATTACGGATAAAAGGTTTTGCAAACAATAAGTTATCGTAAGTCCTATACTGATCGTCTGAATATTAAGAAACTGGTAACAATGGCGTCTGGCAAAAGAGAATGCAATGAAATAGCCTGCTGTGTCAGCATTCTCTGCTCTTACAAAACCTTACCTGCTCTATGTATTATCAAAGTTAAGGTATTTTGAATATGGTGCTGCTTTTGTATTGCCGGAAACCTCTGTTCAGATTATTTTTTTCTTCATAAGGGGACATGATCATGAAAGGTATTCTTATTATTCTTGATGATTGCGATGATGGTGCCGGATGCCTTGTCGCACTTGTCGGCATTCTGATTGCGGCAGTTTTCATATTGCTCAGCGCATTCAACTACATAAACTTCTTTTTAAATTCCGATATTCTGGATATTGGAACCATGTTTAAAGGAGAAGACAAATTTGTTGCATGGCAGGCGATAGGAATTACTGCGGCTATGGGTTTGATTGCCTATATATTCAAGATTCCTGCATCTCTGCTTACCTTCGGGGGCGCAAGTCTCTTAAACGGCCTTATTATTATGATAACAGATCCCGCAGAAGGAAGCTGCGCATGTTTGTGCAATGCTTTCGGTACAGTTTTTGTAGGTCTGTTTTTAACACTCTTCCCCGCACTTGTTATATCCGTTCTCGTTTTCATACTCAAATTGATAACCAATCGCTTTGACTCTTCAGAAAGTAAGCTGTCACAATTTTAGTGAAAATGCTGATATTTCAGCATCAAATAAACAACGAAAAGGAGAATCAATTATGTCATCATTCAGATGTCCGTACTATCACTATGAAGGAGGTCATTACATCTGCCTCAGGCTGGACAATTCAAAATATAACTATCTTTCAAGCCTTGATTTTGAAAAATACTGCAGCAATGAGAGTAACTATACCAGTTGTCCGTATTACAGAAGATAACTACTTTTCACAAATATACTAATCAACATAGAAAGAAGGGACTTACAATGACCATGGACGAAATTATTGATTTGGCTAATAATGGCGATGTAGAAGCAATTGAATTTCTTTGCCATGATGCCGTTGAACGCAATGCCTATTCTGAGGTAGGCAAATGGGCTGAAAAGGGCGCGCTTGCAGGTAGTAAGTATTGTCTTTGCCTTGCTCCAAGTATATTGTGTCTGCTTGCAAAGGCAGAAATTGAAGCTCTCGGCGGTGAAGGAGCTGATGAATCACTTGATAAACTGAATAAAGCTGAAAAGTTTGCATATATGTTGATCAAGGCTGGAGATAAAGATCAGGATGCCAATCTCATCAATATTTACAATGGTATGACATGGTCTTACTACGTCCGCGGTCTTACGGATAATGCTGAGCACTATCACCGTAAGGCAATTGAGTCCTTCAGAAAAGTAAAAGGGCATAGTCCCTCCAAAGTGGTATACGCATATATCTGTGCATTATATACCCTCGATCAAAAAGCTGAAGCAATATCTCTTATTCCGAATTTACTTGAAAATCATGATGATACTTTAAACGATACATACTTTATGGCTCTTTGTTCAAAGATAAGCCTTGCATATTTATTGGGCGACTGTGTTTCCCCAAGCTATAAGCAGGCTGAACATTATGCACTACTTGCCGGAACCAAAGATCCCAACAATGAGGTAACACGCTTGTATAGAAGTGATGACGCCAAAAAAGCTTTCAAAGCCCAACACGGTACACTTAATTACTATCTGAACATTTTATTCGGCTGATCATCTTGGACTTTCAGCTAATCAAACATAAATTTTAGGAGGTGCAGTTTTGCACCTCCTTTTCTTAGTTCTACTCCTCCACTACATACCTCATATCCCCGGCGTGATACAGCTCAAGGATACATTCCCTGGGCTTGTTTTTTGCCCAGAGCCAGCCCGAGAATGTGGATTTATTGTAGCCGTAGGTCTCATTGATGATTTCGAATTGGAGTTCTTTGTACTTTTTTGCAAATGCTTTCAGCGGCATTTTTCTGCCTCTGAAGCTGCCCTCATTTTTTGCACTGCTGAGCACATAGGCATCGCAGAAATCATGGTCAGCGCCCTCAATCTCAATAGATCCGCCAACCCTTTTGCAGTCACCTTCACAGGGCTCAAAGAAGCCCTCGGCAAAGCGGAAAGTAATCTTGTTTTCAGCAATCTCAATGCCCGTTACAACCGCATCATGGAGCGAATAAGGCAATGCGGTTACGTTGTTTCTGATTGTTGTTTTCATATTGTCCTCCGATATACATATCAAATAATAACCGATATAAAACAAAAAACCGTCCTGTTGGACGGCTTCATGCATATTCCCTGAAAACTGAACAAAGAGCATAATGTGAATCGAAGGATTGCGATTCTTCTTAACAGATGTTTCCATCTGAGAAGGACAAGCCCTCGGCCTATTAGTACTGCCAAGCTGAACGTATCACTACGCTTACACATGCAGCCTATCAACCTTGTAGTCTACAAGGGGCCTTACTAGCTTACGCTATGGGAAATCTTATCTTGGAGCCGGCTTCACGCTTAGATGCTTTCAGCGTTTATCCGATCCGCACTTAGCTGCCCAGCTGTGCCACTGGCGTGACAACTGGTGCACCAGCGGTGCGTCCATCCCGGTCCTCTCGTACT